>DATFVL010000213.1 GCA_035260325.1 Candidatus Methylomirabilota bacterium
GCTGCCCGCCGAGCCGGCCGAGGCGCTCGCGGGCGACCCCGCCTTCGCGCGCGTCGAACTCCTGCGGCGCGTCGGGCTCGTCGAGGACGCCGTCCAGGAGCTGGAGGAGCTGACCCCGCTCGCCGCGGGCGACCCGGCGCGGCTCTACGGCGTCTCGAGCGTGTTCGCGCAGGCGGAGCGGTATCACCTGGCGCTTCGGATCTTCCGGCGCTATCTGGCGCCGCTCGCGGCCTCCGGCGATCCCGGGCTGCCGAGCGCCTTCTGGGAGATCTTCTATCCGTTCGCCTGGCGCGCCGAGCTGACCGAGGCGGCCGTCGCGGCCGGGCTCGACCCCTACCTCGTCGCGGCCGTCGTGCGCGAGGAGTCGAGCTACTACCCGCGCGCGGTCTCGCGCTCGGGCGCGCGCGGCCTCATGCAGCTCATGACCGGCACGGCGGCGCTGCTCGCGCCGCAACGGGATCTCGACGACCCGGCCCACAACCTGAAAATCGGCGCGCGCTTCCTGGCGGCGCTCGTGCGCGACTTCGGCGACACGCGCCTGGCGCTCGCCGCCTACAACGCGGGGCCCCAGCGCGCCCGCCGGTGGTGGACCGTCCGGCGCACCGACGACGTCGAGGCGTTCATCGAGCAGATCCCCTACGAAGAGACGCGCTTCTACGTGAAGAAGGTCGTCCTCTCCTGGGACGAGTACCGCCGGATCTACGGCGGGCGGTGAGGATCCGGTGGAGGAGACACGGCTCGCGCCCGACGTCGCCGCGTATTACGCGCGGGGCGGCGAGGTCCGGCGCCTCGTCGAGGGGCACGGCCGGCTCGAGCTCGCCCGCACGCAGGAGCTGATCCTGCGCCACCTGCCGCGCGGGCGCGCCGTCGTCTGGGACGTCGGCGGCGGCACGGGCGTGTACGCGTGCTGGCTCGCGGCGCAGGGCCACGAGGTGCACCTCGTGGACGCGCTGCCCCAGCACGTGCGGCAGGCGCTCGAGGCGTCGGCGCGCCAGCCCGGCCGCCCGCTGGCGAGCGCCGCCGTCGGCGACGCGCGCCGGCTCGAGGCGCCGGACGCGGGCGCCGACGCGTTGCTCCTCCTCGGGCCGCTCTACCACCTGACCGAGCGCCTTGACCGGCTCGCGGCGCTCGCCGAGGCGCGGCGCGTCCTCAAGCGCGGCGGGCTCGTCTTCGCCGCCGGCATCTCGCGCTTCGCCTCGCTCCTCTCGGGCGTGGCCGAAGGGCTCCTCCGCGACCCGGCGTTCGTGACGATCGTCGAGCGCGACCTGCGCGACGGCCGCCACGCGAACCCGACCGACGAGGACTACTTCACGACCTCCTACTTCCACCTGCCGCACGAGCTCGAGGCCGAGGTGAGGGACGCGGGCTTCGCCCCGCGCGAGCTCGTCGGCGTCGAGGGGCCGGGCTGGCTCCTGGCCGATCTCGACGCGCGCTGGCGGGACCCGGCCGAGCGTGAGCGCCTGCTGTGGGCCGCGCGCGCGATCGAGCGCGAGCCCACGCTCCTCGGCCTGTCGCCCCACATCCTGGTCGTCGCGGACAACCCTTCTCACTGACCGCACCGGAGGAACCGATGCCCTACCGCATCAACCACATCCATCTCAAGGCGCCCGATCCGCGGAAGACGGCCGAGTGGTACGTGACGGCCTTCGCGTTCAAGATCGTCAACGACGAGGTCCGCGTCTTCGGCGACCGCTTCGTCCGCTGCATGAGCGAGGACGGCGGGCTGGCGGTCAACATCTCGGGGGCGCGCACCGCCGAGCGGCTCCTGCCGGGCGAGGCGCGCGCGCACTGGGGCCTGGAGCACTTCGGCTTCGACTCCGAGGACATCGAGGCGGACATCCGGCGGCTCGAGGGCCTCGGCGCCAGGCTGCTCGAGGGCCCGACCCAGGTGCCGAACGGCCCGCGGATCGCGTTCCTGCAGGGGCCCGACGACACGCGCCTCGAGCTCGTCCAGCGGACGAAGATCGCCGGCGGCTGCTGCTGACGGGACGACGCTAGCGCGCGGCGGCGGGCGGGCGCGCGACGACCGCGGCCGCCGGCTCGAGCGGCTCGAGCGACGCCAGCCGCTCCTCGAGCTCGGGCTCGGTCGCGAGCAGGCCGCCGGCGACGGGGCCGTTGACGGCGCCGGCGGCGCAGAGCGCCGCGGCGAGCGTCCGGCGCGGCGTCTCGTCGCCCATCGCGCGGAGGATCTCGATCGCCTTCTGGTCGGCGTCCCGCTCCTGCTCGCGAGTGAAGGCGCGGACGACGATCGGGTTCACGAGGAGGTCGAGGAGGCCCACGCCCGGCATGGCGATGCCGAGCACCGTGAAGCCCGCCGTCAGCGACAGCGCGAGCGTCTTGCGCTTGCCCCCGTGGCCCAGGACCTCGTGGGCGACCGTCTGCGCCACGAGGGCGTCGAGCACGCGCTGGGGCTGGTGCGCGAGCCCCTCCGAGACGTAGAAGGTCGCGTCCTCGGCGGCGTAGGCCCGGACCTCGCGGGTCCTGACGAGCGCGAAGGAGTAGCGCTCGGGGTCGTCGCCGGCCGCGACCGCGGCGCGGTAGAGCGTGTGGGAGACCACGCCCGTGTCGGGCCCGTTCGGCGCCGGGAAGTAGGCGCCGTCCGGATGCGAGGCGCAGGCGCTCATGGCGAGGACCGCGACGAGGAGGAGCGCGAGGGGACGGCGCATGCTGACGACTGTACGGAGCGCCGCCGCCGAACCCCGCAGGAATAGTGGCGCCCCGCGCGCCGGAGTCATATGTGGGGGCGCGCCGCGCGCCGGGGCCCCACGCGTGGACGCGCGCGGACGGCGGGCTGGACGACGCGGCCGTCACGCGGTACAGATAAGGCCATGACGTTCGAGCCGCTCGGCCTCGACCACGTCGTGCTGCGCGTGCGCGACCAGGCGCGCTCGCGGCGCTTCTACGAGGACGTCCTCGGCTGCAAGCTCGGGCGCGTGAACGAGAAGTTTTCGCTCGTCCAGCTCCGGTTCGGTGAGCACCTGATCGACCTCGTCCCGGCCGCCGAGGGCGAGCCGCGCGGCGGCCTCGACCACTTCTGCCTCTCGATCCGCACGGACGACCTCCCGGGCGTGGCGCGCGAGCTCGAGGCGAAAGGCGCCGCGCTCGAGGGTGGCGTCGTCCGGCGCTTCGGCGCGTACGGCGACGGCCCCTCGCTCTACCTGCACGATCCCGACGGCTACAAGATCGAGCTGAAGCCGCGCTTCTGAGCCTCTCCCCTCGTGGGAGGCGTCGTTCGGCCGCCGCGTGTAAGCGTTTCGCGCCATGCCCCGTCCTACAGGTGAAGGGCCGAAAGGGGAGGGCGTGGGCAACCTGGTGAAGCTCGGCGTGGTGATCTACTTGGTGCTCCACGGGGTGCCGGTCTCGGGTGACCTGGACCTCAGGGGCCTGGTCGCCGCGGTCTTCGGGAGCCTCCTCTCCCAGCTCCGGCTGCTCCGCTAGATTTCGCTCGCCTCGGACGGCGGGGGCTTCGATCACAGACTCGCCTCGCCTGGCGGCTGCGGCTCGCACTGCGGCCCCGCGACGTCCTGCGGCTCGCCCTGCCAGCCCCGTTTCACGGACACCCCCGCGCGGTGTCTTACCGGGCGGAGGTGGATCATGGCGAAGCGGATTCTCGTCCCACTCGACCGACGGGAGCGCGCGGAGGTCGTGCTCCCGCTCTTCGCCGACCTGGCCCGCGCGAGCGACGCGACGGTGCGCCTGCTCCACGTGGCGCCGCTGCCCCGGTTCCGGCAGGACACGTACGGCCGCGTGATCGGGTACGCCGACCAGGAGAGCGACCGGCTCGAGGGCGACCGGGCGGCCCTGTCCCGCCGCGTTCCGGAGCGCGTGCGCCGCGAGGCCGAGGTGGCGGTGATGCTCCTGTCCCCGGGGCGCGACGCCGCGTAGCCGCGCGCTCGTCCGGCGGGCCTACCTCGGGATCTGAGGCGCGCTCAGAACCTCGCGCACCTTGCGCGTGAGGGCGTCGGGCGAGAACGGCTTCTGGAGCAGCACGGTGCCCGGATCGAGCACGCCGCGGTGCACGATCGCGTCCGCCGCGTACCCCGACATGTAGAGCACTTTCATCTCGGGCTGCTCTGGGGCCAGGCGCTCGACGAGCTCGCGCCCGCTCATCTGCGGCATCACCACGTCGGTGAGGAGCAGGTGGATCGGCCCGCCGTGCCGCCGGGCGACGCCGAGGGCATCGCCGGGCCCGGCCGCCACGAGCACCTTGTAGCCGCCGGCGGTCAGGATCTCGCGCGCGAGCTCCCGCAGCCCGTCCTCGTCCTCGACGAGCAGGATCGTCTCCGAGCCCTGCGGCACCCGCGTCGCCGCGAGGCTCGGCTCGGCGGGC
>DATFVL010000214.1 GCA_035260325.1 Candidatus Methylomirabilota bacterium
CTCGAGCGGCAGACGTTGATTGACGATCTTGCCGATCTTCATGCTCGTCCCGTCGGCGAGCGTGACCCGCGTGTTGTAGTGGAAGCACCCGAACATTACTCCGATCTTCTCGCGGATCTGGTTGATGAAGATGACGATGACGCCCGAGCGCGAGATGGCGGCGGTGAGCTTGCGGAGGGCCTGCGACATGAGGCGCGCCTGGAGGCCCGGGAGCGAATCGCCCATGTCGCCGTCGAGCTCGGCCCGCGGCACGAGCGCCGCGACGGAGTCGATGACGATGACGTCCACCGCGTTGGAGCGGACGAGCGTCTCAGTGATCTCGAGCGCCTGCTCGCCGGTGTCGGGCTGGGAGATCAGGAGCTCGTCGATGTTGATGCCGAGCCGCTGGGCGTACTTGGGGTCGAGCGCGTGCTCGGCGTCGATGAACGCCGCGATGCCGCCGAGCCGCTGCGCTTCGGCGATGACGTGCAGCGCGAGCGTGGTCTTGCCCGAGGACTCCGGCCCATAGATCTCGGTGACGCGCCCGCGCGGCAGGCCGCCGATCCCGAGCGCCACGTCGAGCGGGAGGGCGCCCGTCGGGATGACGGAGATCTCCTCGAGCGGCCCGCCGACGCCCAGGCGCATGATCGAGCCCTTGCCGAACTGCCGCTCGATCTGCGCGATCGCCAGATCCAGGGCCTGCTTCCGGTCGCTCTTCACTTCCGCCGCCATGCGCCTCTCCTTGTGTGGGCCGTTGCGAGCATTCTAGGAGTCGCGGGGGGACGGCGTCAATGTCCAGGAATCGTGACGGCCCGCGCGAGCCTCACCCGAGGGGGGCGCTCCCGCGCTCGGTGTAACGGGCGCCGCGCGGCGAGAGCTGGCTCTCCATCAGGACGAGGCGCTCCACGCGCACGCGGCCGAACGCCTCGCCGGCGGCCGCGTCGAGGAGGCCGGCGAGCCGCGCGTCGCGTCGTGGGACGCGGACGCGCCCCAGCGTGATGTGGGGCGAGAAGAGGCGGTCCTCGGGCGGGAAGCCGAGCGCGGCGCAGGCCCGCTCCACGCGCGCCGCCAGGTCGGTCAGCCTGGGAGCGCCCTCGGCGACGCCGGCCCAGACGACGCGCGGGCGGGTCGAGGACGGAAACGCCCCGAGCCCGGCCACCACCGCATCGAACCCCGCGAGACCGGTGGCGGCGTCGCGGAGCCCGGCCGCGATCGCGTCGAGACGCGCGCCGTCCACCTGGCCCAGGAACTTGAGCGTCATGTGAAGATTTGCGGGCGCGACCCAGGCGACGTCGTGGGCCGCGCCGCGCAGGCGCTCGATGGCGGCGCCGAGCGCCGCGCGTACGGTGTCGTCGATGAGGACGGCGAGGAAGGCGCGGACCGACTCTATCGGGAGCCGTCCAGCAGGCGGAGCAGGTTCTGGATTCCCTGGCGCCGCTCGGGGTCCGTCTCCTTCTCGAGCGCGGCCTTCAGGTCCTCGATCGCGCCCGCGTGATCGCCTTGGAGCTCGCGCGTGAGCGCGCGGCTGGCGAGGGCGCGCGCGTCCACCGCCTCGGCGGGCGGTGCCGTGGGCGGCGGCGCGACGGCCGCAGGGGGCGTTGCGGGGGGCGGCGCCACGGCCGGCGGCGGTGAGGCCGGCGGCGGCACGGCGGCAGCCGGGGGCGGAGCCGGTGGCGGCAGCGCAGGTGCTGGGGGCGCAGCCGGTGGCGGCGCAGGCGGCGGCACGGCGACTGCCGGGGGCGCTGCGGGTGGCGACGGCTCAGGCGCCCGCGGTGCCACGGGTGCTGGCGGCGCAACGGCGTGCGGCGGCGCCGGCGGCACCGCGGCGGCCGGTGGCGGAGCGGGCGCCGGTGGCCGCGGGGCCGCGGGCGGCGGAGCGGGCGCGGGCGGGGGCGGCGCCGCAACCGCCGGCGGTGGGGCAGCCAGCGGCGCGGGCGCGGCGAGCCAGGCGCGGGCGCTCATCGCCTCCCGCGCCTTCGGATCGTCCTCCAGCGCGATCGCCTCGAGCCAGTCGGCGCGCGCCCCGTCGGCGTTGCCCGCGAGCAGGCGCGCGACGCCACGGTTGAAGAGCGCGCGGGTGAGCCTCGAGTCGAGCTGGAGCGCCCGCGTGTAATCGGCGACCGCGGCGCGATAGTCGCGCCTGCCGACGTAGGCGTTGCCGCGGTTCAGGAAGATGTCCGCGTCGCCCGGGGCGAGCTGGAGCGCGCGCGAGTAATCCTGGAGGGCGCCGTCGAGATCGCCGAGCCGGACGCGCGCGATGCCCCGGTTGGTCCAGGCGGCGGCCGAATCGGGCGTCTCGCCGATCGCCTCGTCGAACGCCGCCCTCGCCTCGGCGTAGCGGCCCTGGCGGTAGAGCGCGAGTCCGCGGTCGAAGGCGCCCATCCCGGTCGAGCAACCCGCGAGCGCCAGCAGGACGACGGCGGCGATCGGAGCCCTCATGCGCGTCCCTTCAGTGCCCGCCGCAGCATATCAAACGCCGCTTGCGTGGACTGCCACTTGACCGAGGCGCGATCGCCCAGGAACCTGAAGCGCCGCGCGCTCACCTGCCCCTCGACCGCGAGCCCGACGAACACCGTGCCGACGGGCTTCGCCGGCGTGCCGCCGTCGGGACCGGCGATGCCCGTGATGGCGAGCGCGCACGGGGCTCCCGCGCGCTCGGCGATCCCGCGCGCCATCGCCTCGGCGCAGGGCGCGCTCACGGCGCCGTGGGCGCGCAGGACCTCGGCCGGCACCCCGAGCAGCTCCTCCTTGGCGCGGTTCGAGTAGACGAGGACGCCGCGCTCGAAGTAGGACGACGAGCCCGGCACGCTCGTGAGCCGGTGCCCGAGGAGCCCGCCGGTGCAGGACTCCGCGACGGCGAGCGTGAGCCGCCGCTCGAGGAGCATCCGTCCAATGACGACCTCGAGCGTCTCGGCGTCCTTGCCGTAGCAGTCGTCGCCGAGCGCGGCGAGGACCGGCGGCTCGGCGCGCGCGAGGGCGCGCGCGGCGTCCGCCCCCTTCGCGCGCAGGCGCACCCACACCTCGCCGTCGCCGGGCACGAGGGCCACCGCCACGTCGCCGGTCCGGCTCTCGGGCTGGCCGAGCCACGCGGCGAGCCGCTCCTCCAGGTCGCCCGCGGTGACACCCGCGGTCCGGAGCGTCCGGACGAGCACCGCGCCGCGGCCCGCGCGGGCGCGCGCGTACGGGAGCAGGTGCCGGTCAACGATCGCGCGGAGCCCGCCGTCGCGCGCGAGCACCGCGAAGGCGCGCTCGCCGCTCTCGAGGACCCACCCGGGCTCACCCTCTTCCGCCGTCCACGCCTGGGCCCCCTGGGGCAGGAGCGCCAGCCGCTCGGCCCGCCGCGGGAGCGGGCGGTCGAGGCGCCGGTAGCGCTCCTCGAGCGCCGCGAGGAAGCGCTCGCTCAGGACGAGCCGCGCGCCGACCGCGCGCGCGAGCACACGCCGCACGAGGTCGCCGGCGTCGCCGCTCGCGATCACTACCGTGAGCCCGCCGTCGGGCGCGAGCGCCCGCTCGAGCGCCGCCTCGTCCTCCTCGACGGCGACACGGCTCGCGACGGGCACGCCCGCGTCGCCGAGCGCCTGGGCGACGGCAGCGCCCTCGGGGTCGGGGAGATCCGCCGTCGGCGGCACGCCGACCGTGACGACGGTCGCGCCCGGGGTCACGGGAATCCCAGAACGGCGCGCGCGAGTGCCAGGACGGCGAGGGCGTAGAGCCCGGCGATCAGATCGTCCACCACGATGCCGAAGCCTCCGGGCAGCGCCTGGCTCGCGCGGGCGGGAAAGGGCTTCACGATGTCGAACACGCGGAAGAGCACGAACCCGGCGGCGAGCGTCGCGGGCGTGAGCGGGAACGGGAGGACCGAGAGCGTCATGCCCGCGACCTCGTCGATGACGATCGCGCCAGGGTCCTTGGCGCCGAGGAGACGCTCGGCCCGCTGCGCCGCCCAGATCCCGACCACGGTGACGGCGACGAAGAAGGCGACGAGCGCGGGCCGCGAGAACGGGACGAGCCAGAGGACGATGGCGGTGAGGGCGCTGCCGACGGTGCCCGGCGCTCCCGGCGCCAGGCCCGCACCGCCCACCGTGGCGACGATCAGCGCCACGCGATCCGCGAGGGCCAGGCTAGGCGCGCTCGCCGACGAGCTCGTATCCCTCGACCTCGACGACGCGCGCGCGCGCGAACCGGCCCGGCTCGAATCGGCCGCGCAGGTAGACGACGCCGTCGATCTCGGGCGCCTGGCCCGCGGTGCGACCCTCGAAGGCGAACGCGGGGTCCTCGCTCGGGCCGTCCACGAGCACGTCGGTCACGGTCCCGACGAGCGTGTGGCTCCGCTCCCATGCGAGCCGGTCCTGCGACTCCTGGACGATCGCGGCGCGCTCCGCCGCGACCTCGGCCGGCACCTGGTCGGGAAACGCCGGCGAGGGCGTCCCCTCCTCGGGCGAGTACGTGAAGACGCCGAGGCGGTCGAAGCGGACGTCGTCGAGGAACTCGAGGAGGCGCTCGAACGCGGCCTCGGATTCGGCGGGGAAGCCGACAAGCACGGTCGTCCGGACGGTGAGGCCGGGGATCGCGTCGCGGAACGCCCGCACGATCTCCTTCATGCGGTCGGCCGTCACCGCGCGCCGCATGGACCGGAGGATCGCGTCGTCGCCGTGCTGCACGGGCAGGTCGAGGTACGGAACGATCCGCGCGCGCGCCCACCTCGCGATCAGCCGGTCGTTCACGTGCGCGGGGTGGAGGTACATCGGCCGGACCCAGGGCATCCGCGTCTCGCCGAGCGCCTGGAGGAGGTCGCCGATGTCGCCGTTGCCCGGAAGGTCTCGGCCGTAGGCGAGCGTGTCCTGCGAGACGAGGATCGCCTCCTGCACGCCGCGCGCGGCGAGCCCTTCGACCTCTTTCACGATGTCGGCGAGCGGGCGGCTCCGGTGGCGGCCACGGAACTGGGGGATCGCGCAGAAGGTGCACCCCATGTCGCAGCCCTCGGCGATCTTCACGTACGCGTACGGCGTCTTCTGGATGAGGAGCCGCGGTGTGCTCGCGTCGTAGAGATAGCCGGGCGGCGCCGAGGTCGCCCAGTCGTGGCGGCTCGAAGCCTGGCGGACGAGGTCCACGACCCGCTCGAGGCCGGAGGTGCCGAGGATCGCGTCCACCTCGGGCATCTCGCGCATGATTGCGCCGCCGTAGCGCTGGGTGAGGCAGCCCGTGACGATCAGCGCGCGGCACCGCCCGGTCTCCTTCAGCTTCGCCAGCTCGAGGATCGTCTGCACCGACTCCTCGCGCGCCCGGTCGATGAAGGCGCACGTGTTGACGATGACGCACTCGGCGTCCTCCGCGCGCTCGGCGAGCGGGAAGCCGGCCTCGGTCAGCATGCCGAGCATCAGCTCGGAGTCGACCTGGTTCTTGGGGCAGCCGAGGGTCGTGAGGTGGACGTTCATGCGCAGCTCTCGATTATACCGGGGGACGGGTCGTGGGGAATACAATCGCCGGGTCGCGGGTTCATGAGGATGACGGTGTCTCCGGAGGGGCTCTGATCCGCGGGCGCTCGACGGGCAGCGAGGAGTTCGAGCAGGTGGCCCTCGCCCACCTGGACGCGCTCTATCGCACGGCGCTCCGTCTCACGCGAAATCGTACGGAGGCCGAGGACATCGTCCAGGAGGCGTGCCTGCGCGCGTTTCGCGGATTCCATCGCTTCGACCCCGGCACGAACGCGCGCGCCTGGCTCTTCACGATCCTGCGCAACGTGTTCCTGAACCGGCTGCGGCGCGAGGGTCGCGAGGTGTTCCAGGGTGACGCGATGCTGGAGGAGGCGGGCGACAGCGCGACGTTGGAGGCGGCGAGCGCCAGCCCCGAGGAGGAATTCCTCCAGACCGTCGTGCACGGCGACGTGGACCGCGCCCTCAACGCGCTGCCCCTCGCCTTCCGCGAGGTCGTGGTCCTCGCCGACCTCGAGGGGCTCAGCTACCGGGAGATCGCCGAGGTGGTCGGCTGTCCGCTCGGCACGGTGATGTCCCGCCTCTCACGCGGGCGCCGGCTCCTGCGCACCTCGCTCGCCGGCTTCGCACGCGAGCACGGTTATCTGCGAGGGCCGGCATGACCTGCGGCGAGTTCCACGCGCGGCTCGACGCGTACGTGGACGGCGAGCTGCCGGTGGCCGAGACGGCCGCGGCGGACGCGCACGGCGCCGACTGCCCGCGCTGCGCGGCGCTGGCGCGCCGGGAGCGCGAGCTGCGCCGCCTCCTGCGTCATCAGCCGCGCGAGACGGCGCCGCCCGAGCTGCGCGCGCGCGTCGTGCGGGACCTGCGCCGCGCGGCGCTCCGGGCGCGGGTCCGGCCGTGGCTCGTCGCGCCCGCGCTCACGGCCGCCGCGGCTGCGCTCGTCGGCGTCCTGCTCCTGCCCACGCTCCGCCGGCCAGCGACGCTCGTCGGTGACTTCGTGGACAAGCACATCGCCTACGCCCAGCTGGAGCGGCCGGCGGAGCTCGTGTCCGACGACCGCGCGGAGATCGAGGCGTGGTTCCGCGAGCGGGCGCGCCTGCGCGTCGCCGTCCCCGACTACTCGTCCGCGGGGATCCGGCTCGTCGGCGCGCGGCTGGCCGAGGCTCACGAGCGCCAGGCCGCCTACCTCCTCTACGAGAAGGGCCGCACGCTCCTGTCGGTCTTCATGGTGCCGGTCGCCGCGACGGACATGGTCGGCGCGGGCACGCGCGTGAGTTACCGCGGCCACGAGTATCTGACGCGCGAGGTGAAGGGCTATCGCGTGGTCTCGTGGAGCGACGGCCGGGCGGTGTTCGGCCTCGTGTCAATGCTCGACTACGATGCGCTGCTCGAGTGCGCCGACGCCGCGCGCGCGAGCCAGGTCGTCAGCCAGTAGAGCCCCGCGTAGACGACCGCCATCGCGGCGCTGACCGTCAGGAGCAGCCGCCACTACTCGCGCGCGCCCCGGAGCGTGCATGCCTTCGGAGCGCGCCCGTCCCGGCGCCTACTTCGCCGCCTGCACCTCCACGATCGCGAGGACCTTCTGGCCGCCGGGCCCCTCGTAGAGGTTGCCCTTGATCGTCACGATGCCCTCGAGGTGGTCGCGGAGCTTCGCGTCCGGATCCACGAAGGGCTTGTCGGCCATGAGTATGTAGAGGACGTTGGCCTTCTCGTCGAGCAGCGACGCGCGCGCGCCGGCCTTCTCGCACCCGATGGCGCACTCGCGATGGCCCTCGCCCTTGAGGCCCATGCCGAGGAAGCAGGTGTTGTCCACGACGCGACCGGTCACCGTCACCTGCCTGGATTTCGCGCCTTCCGCCCAGGCGCCCGTGACTCCCGACAGCACCAGGACCGCGACCACACCCGCGAGCCGACCCCGAATCCTCATAACCCCTCCCTCGGCGCCTGTCCTTCCGCCACCTCTATCAACCCCGGGAGGGGTCCGGCTATTCCCCGCCGACGCCGCCGCCCTAGGAAGGGAGGTGATGGGACGGCGCGGGATACAGTCGGCTCTTCAGCGCGCGCGCCTCGATAGGTCTTCCGTCGTCGGGGCGTCGAGAACAGGGTGTGGAACTCGACGAGCTTGCGCTCGTCCTCGTCCTTCAGCACCGCCGACGACCCGCCGCGCGCCGAACGCGCTCAGCACCTCGAACGCCAGCCGGCGGTCGGCGTTGATGTGGACCTCGACGGGCGGCAGGCGGATCGGGATGATCATCGGTCCGCCAGCGGCCGGCCGTTCAGGAGGGTCTGGCTGTCGATCGGCACCGGGTTGAGGAGGGCTTGCATGACGAAGCAGCCGCGCTCGGCGTTGCGGATGACCCGGGCGACGCGCTCGGGCGGATCCGGAGACTCGATCTCCAGCACCGTCTCCGCGCCCACCATCTCGCCGCGGATCGTGTCCTGGAGGACCGAGCCGGTGACGCGATAGCTCGCCTTCACGCGCATCCGCAGCCGGCCGACGCTCACC
>DATFVL010000215.1 GCA_035260325.1 Candidatus Methylomirabilota bacterium
TCGCAATCCACCGTGGAGCAGACGTGACGAGGAACCAGATCTACCCGCCCTATATCATCGAGCGCTCCAGCCGTGGCGAGCGTACCTACGACATCTTCAGCCGGCTGCTCATGGACCGCATCGTGTTCCTGGGCAGCCAGATCAACGACGAGGTGTCGAACATCATCATCGCGCAGCTGCTCTTCCTCGACGCCGACAACCCGGAGCGCGACATCTACCTCTACGTCAACTCCCCCGGCGGCATCGTGTCCTCGGGGATGGCGATCTACGACACCATGCAATTCCTGCGGGCACCGGTGAACACGATCTGCATGGGGATGGCGGCCTCGATGGGCTCGTTCCTGCTCGCGGCCGGGCGCAAAGGCCGGCGCTCGGCCCTGCCCCACGCGCGCATCATGATGCACCAGCCCTCGGGCGGCGCCCAGGGCACGGCGGCGGACATCGAGATCCAGGCGCGCGAGATCTTGTACCTGCGGGGCAAGCTCAACGAGCTCTACGCCAAGCACACCGGCCAGCCGGTGGAGCAGATCGAGAAGGACATGGACCGCGACCGCTTCATGTCCGCGGAAGAGGCCAAGGACTACGGGCTTATCGACCACGTAATAGCCAACTTCCAGGAAATCGACGACGGGAAGAAGCGCTGACGGCTTGCGCCGGGGGCGCGACCTTCCCATACTAGGGCCGGATGTCCCACGACAAACACCTCCGCTGCTCCTTCTGCGGCAAGTCGAAGGACTCGGTCCGGAAGTTCATCTCCGGGCCCTCCGTCTACATTTGTAACGAGTGCATCGCCCTCTGTAACGAGATCCTGGCGGAGGACGAGGAGCGTGAGGTCTCCGAGGCGATCACCCAGGTCCCCACGCCCGCGGAGATCAAGGACGTGCTGGACCAGTATGTGATCGGCCAGGAGAAGGCGAAGAAGACGCTCGCCGTCGCGGTGTACAACCACTACAAGCGCATCAACTCGCACCAGGGACGTGAGCCCGAAGTCGAGCTCGACAAGAGCAACATCCTCCTGATCGGCCCGACCGGCGTAGGCAAGACCCTGCTCGCGCAGACCCTGGCGCGCATCCTCGACGTCCCGTTCACGATCGCCGATGCCACCACGCTCACCGAGGCGGGCTATGTCGGCGAGGACGTGGAGAATATCCTGGTCCGACTGCTGCAGGCAGCGGACTTCAACGTCTCGGAGGCGGAGCGCGGCATCGTCTATATCGACGAGATCGACAAGATCGCCCGCAAGTCCGAGAACCCGAGCATCACGCGCGACGTGTCGGGTGAAGGCGTCCAGCAGGCGCTGCTGAAGATCCTCGAGGGCACGGTCGCGAGCGTCCCGCCCCAGGGCGGCCGCAAGCACCCGCAGCAGGAGTACATCCAGGTCAACACGAAAGACATCCTGTTCGTCTGTGGCGGGGCGTTCGACGGGCTCGAGAAGATCATCGAGTCGCGCACCGGGCGGCGGCAAATCGGCTTCACCAAGGAAGAGGTCGCGAAAGGGGCGCCCGAGAAGGCCAAGAAGAACCCCTTCATCGACGTCGAGCCGGACGACTTGCTGCGCTATGGCCTGATCCCCGAGCTCGTGGGCCGGCTCCCGGTCGCGGTGCCGCTCGACTCGCTCGACGAGGAGGCGCTGATCCGCATCCTGATCGAGCCCAAGAATGCGCTCTCTAAGCAGTATCAGAAGCTGTTTGAGCTCGAGGACGTGCGGCTCACAATCGAGAAGGACGCGCTCAAGGCGATCGCTCAGAAGGCCATTAAGCGCGGCACCGGCGCCCGCGGTCTGCGCGCCATCCTCGAAGAGATGATGACCGATATCATGTTCGAGCTCCCCAGCCGGGACGACGTGCGCGAGGTCGCCATCACCGCCGAGTGCGTCACCGAGGCCCGGCCCCCGCTCCTCGTCACCGAACGCGTCCGCCAAAAGAAAGAAGCCTGACCGCCTCGGAGCCGCTCTTCCTCGGTTCGTTTCCCCGAGCCGACGTGACCCTGGCTCCGCCCCTCGTCGAAGTCGCCCTCATCGGCCGATCCAACGTCGGCAAATCGAGCCTGTTGAATGCCTTCGCCGGTCGGCAAATCGCCCGGGTCTCTGCGACGCCGGGCAAGACGCAGGCGCTCAACGTGTATCGGCTGGGACCGGGAGGCACACCGGCAGGCAGCACTGGGGATTCCCACCCAGCCGGCGCCGCCCCGTATTACGTGCTCGATCTCCCGGGCTACGGGTATGCCAAGGCCGCGAAGACCGAGCGCGCCCTGTTCCGGCGCCTGATTGCCGACGCCCTCGAGCGCCCGCTCCTTGCCGGCGTGGTGTGGTTGCTCGACATCCGTCGCGACCCTTCACCCGAGGACCAGGCGATGCAGGCGCTCTTCGCCGCACGCGCGACCCGCGTGCTGGCGGCCCTTACGAAGAGCGACAAGCTCGCCCGCGGCGCGCGACTGGCGCGCGCGCGGGCGCT
>DATFVL010000216.1 GCA_035260325.1 Candidatus Methylomirabilota bacterium
TGCCGGCACGGCGCGCCCGGCCTACCGCCGTATCGTCCTCAAGCTCTCGGGCGAGGCCCTCGCCGGGAGCCAGGGCTACGGCATCGATCCGCAGGTGGTGGAGCGGATCGCGGCGGAAGTGCGCGACGTCACCACGCTCGGCGTGCAGGTCGCCATCGTGATCGGCGGCGGCAACATCTTCCGCGGCGTCGCCGCGAGCGCCGGCGGCATGGACCGCGCGACGGCCGACTACATGGGTATGCTGGCGACGATCATCAACGCGCTCGCGCTTCAAGATTCGCTCGAGAAGGCCGGCGTGGCGACACGCGTGCTCTCCGCCATCGAGATGCGCGCGGTCGCCGAGCCCTACATCCGCCGGCGCGCGATCCGGCACCTGGAGAAGGGGCGCGTCGTGATCTTCGCGGCCGGCACCGGCAACCCCTTCTTCACGACCGACACGGCGGGGGCGCTCCGCGCGGTCGAGATCGGCGCCGACGCCATCATCAAGGCGACGAAGGTGGACGGCATCTACTCGGCCGATCCGAAGCGGGACGCGACGGCGCAGCACCTGCCCCGCGTGACGTACATCGAGGCGCTGAACCGGCGATTGCAAGTGATGGACACGACGGCCATCTCGCTCTGCATGGAGAACGCCCTGCCGATCGTCGTCTTCGATCTGACGCGCTCGGGGAACATCCGGCGCATCGTCCTCGGCGAGCCGGTGGGCTCGATCGTGTCCTCCGAGGGAGGCTGAGGGAGGAGGCTGATGCCGATGCAGACCCTTGTGAAGGACGTCGAGGCGAGGATGACCGCCGCGCTCGACACGCTCGGGCGCGAGTTCGCCGCGGTCCGCACGGGCCGCGCGTCGGCCGGGCTCCTGGACATGATCCGCGTGGACTACTACGGCACGCCGACGCCGGTGAACCAGATGGCGTCCATCTCGGTGCCGGACGCGCGGACGCTCGTGATCCAGCCCTGGGAGGGGGCGCAGCTCAAGGCGATCGAGAAGGCGATCATGGCCTCCGACCTGGGGCTCACGCCCCAGAACGACGGCAAGGTCATCCGTCTCAGCATGCCGTCGCCGACCGAGGAGCGGCGCAAGCAGCTCGCCAAGACCGTCCACAAGATCGCCGAGGACTCGCGGATCGTGATCCGGAACCTCCGGCGCGAGGCCAACGACAAGCTCAAGGCCATGGCGAAGGACAAGAAGGTATCGGAGGACGAGGAGCGCCGGGGGCACGACCAGGTCCAGAAGACCACCGACAAGTTCATCGCCAGGGTGGACGAGCTCCTGAAGAAGAAGGAGCAGGAAATTTTGTCGTTCTAGGGCGTGGGTGAGATGACCGTGCCATGGCGCTGAGACCCCTGAGACCGCTCCGGCAGGCCGACCTGGCGGCGCTCGGGAAGACCGAGCTCTTCGAGGTCGTGCGCGCGCAGCCGGTCCCCGAGCACGTCGCGATCATCATGGACGGGAACGGGCGCTGGGCCACGCGGCGCGGCCTCCCGCGCGTCGCGGGCCACCGTGGGGGCGTGAAGACGGCGCGCGCGATCGTGCGCGCGGCCGAGGCGCTCGGGCTCCGTTACCTGACGCTCTACGCGTTCTCGACGGAGAACTGGAGCCGCCCCGCGCAGGAGGTCTCGACGCTGATGAAGCTCCTCGAGCGCGCGATCCGCTCGGAGCTGCCCGACCTCATGGCGCGCAACCGGCGCTTCCGGGTCGTGGGCCGCGCGACCGGCGTGCCCCCGGCCGTCTGGGCGGGGCTCGAGCACGTCGCGCGGGAGACGCGGCAGAACACGGGGCTGACCATCCTCCTCGCGTTCAACTACGGCGGGCGCGACGAGCTGGTCGACGCGTTCCGCGCGCTGGCGCGTCAGGTCCAGGGCGGGGAGCTCGAGCCGGACGACGTCTCCGAGAAGCACATCCGCCAGGCGCTCTATACCGCCGAGGTCCCCGACCCGGACCTCCTGATCCGCACGAGCGGCGAGATGCGCGTGTCGAACTTCCTCCTGTGGCAGATCGCCTACACCGAGATCTGGGTCACCCCGACGCTCTGGCCGGACTTCGTCGCCACCGACCTCTACCGGGCCGTCGCCGAGTTCCAGCGGCGCACGCGCCGCTTCGGGGGCGTATGAAGCGGCTCACGCTCCTCGGCGCGACGGGATCGATCGGGCTCCGGACCCTCGAGATCGTGTCGAGCTTCCCGGAGGACTTCCAGGTGGCGGGACTCGCGGCGCGCGGCTCGAACGTGGAGCTGATCGCCGACCTCTGCCACAAGTACTCGCCGCGCGCGGTCGCGCTGCTCGACGCCGGCGCGGCGGACCGCCTCGCGCGGCTGCTCGCCCCGCCGCGGCCCGAGCTGCTCGCCGGCCCCGAGGGGCTCGTCGCGCTCACCCGCGACGTCCCCGCCGACGTCGTCGTGTCGGCGCTGGTCGGCGCCGCCGGGCTCCTGCCGACGATGGCGGGGATCCTCGCTGGACGCACCGTCGCCCTCGCGAACAAGGAGACGCTCGTGATGGCGGGGAGCCTGATGACCGCCGCCGCCCCCC
>DATFVL010000217.1 GCA_035260325.1 Candidatus Methylomirabilota bacterium
GGTGCGAGCCGCAGGCGGTTCGACCGCCGAGGCGAGCGCCGACATGGTCTCGGACGACGAGGTGCTGGCGCTCGCCGCCGCCGTCGAGCAGGGCTCGGAGCACCCGCTCGGCGAGGCGATCGTCGCGCGCGCCAAGGAGCGCGGTCTCGCGCTGCCGCCGGTCACGGGCTTCACGACGGTTCCCGGCCAGGGGATCGACGCGCTGGCGACCGACGGCCGCGTGCTGCTCGGCAACCGCGCGCTCATGGACGCGCGCGGGATCGACGTCGCGGCGCTCGCGCCGCGGGCCGAGGCGCTCGCGGCCGAGGGCAAGACGGTCGTGTACCTCGCCTTCGCGGGCCGGGCGCTCGGCCTCGTCGCCGCGGCCGACACGCTCAAGCCCGAGGCGCCGGCCGCGGTGGCCAGGCTCCGGGCGCTCGGCCTCCAGCCGGCGATGCTCACGGGCGACCACCGGCTCACGGCCGAGGCCATCGCCCGGCAGGCCGGCGTGGACCGCGTGCTCGCCGAGGTCCTGCCGGAGGACAAGGCGCGCGAGGTCCAGCGGCTCCAGGCCGAGGGGCGCCGGGTCGCGATGGTCGGCGACGGCATCAACGACGCGCCGGCGCTGGCGCAGGCCGACGTCGGCATCGCGATGGGCTCGGGCACCGACGTCGCGATCGAGGCGGCGGACGTCACGCTGATGCGCGGCGACCTCCGCGGCGTCGTCACGGCCGTCGAGCTCTCGCGCCGGACGATCCGCATCGTCAAGGAGAACCTCGTCTGGGCGTTCGGCTACAACGTCGTGCTGATCCCGGTCGCGGCCGGCGTGCTCTATCCGCTCTGGGGCGTGCTGCTCTCACCGATCCTGGCGGGCGCCGCGATGGCGTTTTCGTCCGTGTCCGTCGTGACGAACAGCCTGCGACTGCGCCGCTGGAGGCCGAGCCATGGCGCTTGATCCCGTCTGCAAGATGACCGTCGAGTCCGCGAAGGCGGCGGCGCAGTCCACCTACAGGGGGCAGACGTATTATTTCTGCGCCGTCGGCTGCAAGCAGAAGTTCGACCGCGAGCCCGAGAAGTACCTGGGCGGAGGTCAGAGCGGGATGGGGACGAAGGCGTGATCGAGCCCGCGCTGCTCCGCGGGCGCGACCGCTACGAGCGCCGGATGCGCGGCTGGGTGGACAACACCCACGCCGACGCGTTCACCCACACGGTGGTCCTGGACGACCCCGACCGTGCGGTGGAGGTGGCGGTCGTCGCGCTCCCGTCGCCGAGCTACGCGATCCGCGAGGCCCGCTGCCGCGCCGTCCGCGGCGCCGTGGGCCCGTCGGTCGCCGACGGGTTCAGCACGCTCGCCGGCGCGGCGATGGTCGGCGGCCTCACCCGGCGCGCGGCGGACGCGACGGGCGGCGGCGAGGGCGCCGCGCTCGCGGTGGACGCGCTGATCGAGATCGCGCGCCTGGCCCGCCAGGTGGCGAAGCTCCCGCCCGAGCGCGCCGCGCGCGCCCGCGGCGGCGATCCGTGGGAATGCTGGCAGCTCGACACGACGGGCTGGGTGGACCTGCCGAACTCCTGCTTCACCTACAGCGACGCGGGCCGGGCGCTCTTCGGCACGCGCACGATCGCGACGCCGATGCAGCCCGAGTTCTACAGCCCCCGGCCGGGCCAGCCGAAGGTGTTCGAGCGCACGAAGGTCGCGCGGCTCGAGCGCCGCGACGGACGCCTCGTGCTCTTCCATTCGATGCACGACAATGTCCACGGCTTCGAGGTGACCTACGAGGTGGACCAGGCGACGGCGACGATCGTACGCGCCGAGCACGTCACGCCGCGGCTCCCCTACATGGGCATCTGCTCGGAGCCGCAGCGCCGGATCGCGGCGATGCGCGGTGAGCGCGTGGACGCGGGCCTCCGGAAGCGCATCCAGTCGCACCTCGGCGGGGAGTCCGGCTGCGCCCAGCTCTACGACCTCACCGCGGATCTCCTGAAGCTCCTGGCGTAGCCACGGCGAGACGGTCCACGTGAGCGACGCGGCCCACCTCCAGCGGGCGCTCGTCGACGGGCTCACGCGGCGCGGCCACATCCGCTCCGCGCGCGTCGAGGCGGCGTTCCGCGCGGTGGCCCGGCACGCGTTTCTTCCCGGCGTGCCCCTCGACGAGGTCTACCGCGATCAGGTCGTCGTGACGAAGAAGATCGACGGTGAGGCGGTGAGCTCGTCCTCGCAGCCCCAGATCATGGCCGTCATGCTCGAGCAGCTCGGGTTGGCGCCCGGGCAGCGCGTGCTCGAGATCGGCGCGGGGACGGGCTACAACGCGGCCCTCATGGCCCACATCGTCGGCGGGTCCGGCGAGGTCGTCACGGTCGACATCGAGCGGGACCTCGTGGACGCCGCCCGCGATCATCTCGAGGCGGCGGGCTTCGGCCGGGTGCGGGTCGTCCTGGGCGACGGCGGCGACGGCCATCCGGGCGGCGCGCCGTACGACCGGATCATCCTGACGGTCGGCGCCTGGGACGTGGCGCCGGCCTGGCGCGACCAACTCGGACGCGGCGGACGGCTCGTCCTGCCGCTGATGATCGGCGGCTCGCAGAAGTCCGTCGCGTTCGAGCGTGACGCCGACCAGCTGACGAGCGTGTCGGTCACGGAGTGCGTCTTCATGCCGCTCCGCGGGGCGTTCGCGGCCCCGCTCTCGCGCGTGGGCCTGGGCCCGGCGCCCGGGCTCAACCTCCACACGCGGGATCCCGACCGCGTGGATCCCGTCGCGGCTCACACCCTTCTGAGGGGCCCGACCTCGGACATGCCGACCGGTGTGAGCGTGACGGGTCGGGAGGTCTATGGCGGGCTGATCCTCTGGACGGCGATTCGCGAGCCCGGCTTCTGGTGGCTCGAGGTGACGGGCCCGGAGGCGGACGCGCATCTCGTGCCGCACCTCTTCGCGCTCGCGGGCAAGTATCGCAGCACGGCCGGCGTGTTCGACGGCGGGAGCGCCGGCTTCTTCATGCGCCCGCCCGGCGGCCGCGTGCCCGTCGAGGCGGAGACGGAGCCGCGGCCCTTCGAGCTCCACGTGCGGAGCTTCGGCGACGCCGGGCACCCGGCGCGCCGCCTGCTCGGCCACGCGCGGGCGTGGGATGCCGCGGGGCGCCCCGGCACCGAGGGCCTCCGCATCCGCGCGTTCCCGATCGAGGCCGCGTACGCGTCCCTCCCCCACGAGCTGGTCGTCACGAAGCGGTGGAGCCGGTTCGTGCTCGACTGGCCGGCTCAGACGGAGACGCGCGCGTCGGGCCCGAGGTAGGTGTCGAGGTAGCGCGCGGGCGTGAAGCGCTCGAGCCCGACCGATTCCGGCGCGCGCCCGGCGAAGGCGGCGCGGGGCGCGAGGCCGACCAGCTCCGCGCGGCGCACGCCGACGCCGCGACGGCGCGCCTCCTCGTCCACGCGGTCGAAGACGACCGGGATCGGGGTGCGGCGGAGGTCGAAAAGGTTCATCGACACCTGCGCGAGTCCGCGACTTTCCAGGAGCACGCCCATCGCCTGGACTCCGGGCAGGCCGCCCGACGACTCGCGGACGCTCCGGGCGATCTCGCGCGCGACCGTGAGGTCGGGGCCGTCGAGCCACACGTTGAACGCCACGAGCACCTCGCGCGCGCCGACGAGGACCGCGCCCGAGCGCTCATCGAAGCGCGCGGGGCCGGCGTCGGGGGCGCCGTCGGGCGTCGCGAGCCGCGCCGCGAGCGCCTCGTACTCGCCGCGGCGCAGGGCGCGGGGCGTGCGGCGCTCCGGGCGGGTCGCCGCGGCGCCGTAGTAGTAGACGGGCAGGCGGTGGCGCGCGGCGAGCGCGCGCCCCACGCCGCGCGCCAGGCCGACCGCGTCGTCCATGGGGACGCCGGCGAGGGGCACGAACGGGAGCACGTCGAGGGCGCCCAGCCGCGGGTGGACGCCCCGATGGCGGCGCATGTCGACGCGCTCGACGACGCTCGCGGCGAGCGCGAGCGCCGCCGCCTCGACGGCGTCGGGCGCGCCGAGGAACGTGAAGACCGAGCGGTGGTGGTCGGGGTCGGCGTGGACGTCGGCGAGCGTCACGCCCGGGACCCCCGCGATGCACGCCGCGAGCTCCTCGAGCACCGCGCGGTCGCGCCCCTCGCTCACGTTCGGGACGCACTCGACGAGGGCCCGGGCGCGCGGGGTGCCGGCGCTCACGCGTGTATACTACTCGTCGTCGCCATGCAAAGCTTTCCCGTCGGGAAACTGCGCGCGACGACGCTCCAGGCGCTGCTCGACAAGCGGCGCGTGGAGGACCCGCGCGTCGTCGTGGGGCCGAAGATCGGCGAGGACGCCGCCGTGATCGACCTGGGCGACCGCTACCTCGTCGCGACGGCCGATCCGATCACGTTCGCGACCGACGAGGTCGCGCGGTACGCCCTGCAGGTGAACGCCAACGACGTCGCGGTGCGCGGCGCCCGGCCGCGCTGGTTCCTGGCGACGGTCCTCCTGCCCGAGGGGCGGACCACCGACGACTCGGTCGAGCGGCTCTTCGCGGAGCTCCACGCGGCGTGCGAGGAGCTCGACGTGGCGCTCGTCGGCGGTCACACCGAGGTCACCCACGGCCTCGACCGGGTCGTGATCGCCGGCACGATGCTCGGCGAGGTCGCCAAGGACAAGCTCGTCACGACGGGCGGCGCGCGCGTCGGCGACGCGGTGGTGCTGACCAAGGGCGTGCCGCTCGAGGGCGCGGCGATCATCGCGCGCGAGAAGGAGGCCGAGCTCCTGGCGCGCGGGGTCCGCGCGTCGGTCATCCGGAAGGCCAAGGGGTTTCTCCGGACCCCCGGCCTCAGCGTGCTGCCCGAGGCCGAGATCGCGTGCGAGCTCGCGCCCGTGCACGCGATGCACGATCCGACCGAGGGCGGCGTCGCGACGGCGCTCCACGAGCTCGCCGAGGCGGCGGGCGTCGGGCTCCGGATCGACCGCGAGCGGCTCATGATCCTGCCCGAGGGCCGTGAGCTCTGCGCGGCCTTCGGCCTCGACCCGCTCGGCACGATCGCCTCGGGCGCGCTCCTTCTGACCCTCGCGCCCGCGGACGCCGGCGTCGTCATCCATGCGCTCGCGCGCGAGGGGATCGACTCCCACTTCATCGGCCAGGTCGTCCCGCGCGAGCAGGGCGTCGTCCTCGTCGAGGGGAGCCGCCAGGCGCCCCTGCCCGTGTTTCCGCAGGACGAGATCACGAAGCTTTTCCAGGGAGCCTAGCCCCATGCCGCAGATCGGTTACTCGCACCGTCCCGTCGCGCTGGGCCACCGCGGCATGGTCGCCGCCGCCCACCCGCTCGCGACCCTCACGGGCGTCGAGGTGCTGAAGGCCGGCGGCACGGCGGCCGACGCCGCGGTCGCCGTGAACGGCGTGCTCGCGGTGACGCAGCCGAACATGTGCGGCGTGGGCGGCGACCTCTTCTGCCTCTACTACGAGGCGGAGACCCGGCGCGTGCACTTCCTGAACGGCGCCGGGCGCTCGGGCTCGCGCGCGGGGCTCGACGCGCTCGGGCGGCGCGGGATGGACCGCCTGCCCGTCATCGGGCCGGCGACCGTGAGCGTCCCCGGCTGCGTGCGCGCGTGGGGGATGCTGCTCGAGCGCTTCGGGACGCGGCGGCTCGGCGACCTGCTCGCGCCCGCGGTCCACTACGCGGGCGACGGGTTCCCGCTCTCCTCCCTCGTGAGCCAGGCGATCGCGGAATTCGGCCCGATCACGCCCGATCCCGAGTGGCACCGCGTCTTCGAGCCGGGCGGTCGCGCGCCGCGGATGGGCGAGCGCTTCGTCCAGGCCGACCTCGCGCGCACGCTCGCCGACCTCGCCGCGGCGGGGCCCGACCTCTTCTACACGGGGCGCGTGGCCCGGGCGATCGCCGAGCGCATGGCGGCCGAGGGCTTCCTGACGCGCGAGGACCTCGCCGCGCACACGGGCGAGTGGGGCGCGCCGATCTCGACGACGTACCGCGGCGTCACCGTCTGGCAGACGCCGCCGCCGACCCAGGGGCTCGCGGCGCTGCTCGCGCTGAACCTCCTCGAGGGCTTCCCCGTCGCCGAGCACCCGATCCACTCGGCAGAGCACCTGCACCTCCTCCTCGAGATGGTGAAGCTCGCCTACGCGGACCGCGACCGCTGGATCGGCGACCCGGCCCACGCGCGGGTGCCCGTCGCCGAGCTGCTCTCGAAGGACTACGCGGCGCGCCGGCGACGCGAGTTCGACCCGCGCAAGGCGCAGAGCTACCGCGCGGGCGACCCCGAGGGCGACACGACGGGCTTCGTCGTAGCCGACGGGCGCGGCAACGTGGCGAGCGTGATCCAGAGCCTCTTCAACGGCTTCGGCTCGGGCGTCGTGGCGCCGGGCACGGGCGTCGTCCTCCAGAATCGCGGCCGGCACTTCAGCCTCGAGCCCGGCCATCCCGCCGTCTTCGCGTCGCGCAAGCGCCCCTTCCACACGCTGATCGCGTCCATCCTGACGCGCGACGAGCGGCCCCTGCTCGGGTTCGCGACGATGGGAGGCAACGGCCAGGCGATGTTCCACGCCCAGGTGCTCACCAACGTCCTCGACTACGGCCTGGACATCCAGGAGGCGATCGAGCGGCCGCGCTTTATCATCGGCGCCTACCTGCCCGGCGAGCCCACCGAGGCGACGCACGTCGAGGCGCGCGTGCCGGCGCCGGTGCTCGCCGCGCTCGAGGCCCGCGGTCACCCGGTGAAGGCGGCGCCGGCGTTCTTCGGCAAGGTCGGCCACGCGCAGGGTGTCGCGCTGCGCGAGGGCACACTGCTCGGCGGCGCCGATCCGCGCGGCGACGGCGCCGCGCTCGGATTCTAGCCGTGCCGTCGCGCGGCGGCGTCCTCCTGGTACTCCTGCTGGCGCTCGCCGGCCCCGCGGCGGCCTCGGACTGGGGCTTGATCGTGCCGGGCGAGAGCACGGAGGAGACGGTCCGCGCCCGGTACGGCCAGCCCACGCGCGCCGAGAGCCAGAAGGTGGGCGGATACGACGCCGCGCGCTGGGTCTACGAGGGCGCCCAGGCGCCGGCGGGGATCGCCCGGATGACGGTGGACTTCGGCCTCCTCATCGCTGCGGGCTACAGGAAGGACGTCGTCCGCTCGCTCCAGCTCGACCCGAAGCCCGGCGCCTTCAACCGGAGGCTCGTCGTCGACGGGTGGGGCCGGCCGACGAAGATCGGGGTCGAAGGCCGGTTCGAGATCTTCCTCTACGAGGACGGGCTGCTCGTTTACTTCGACAAGGACAGCGGCGATGCCACGACGATGATGTTCAGCCCGCCCCAGCCCGCGAGCCGCGCGCCGCCTCAGCGGTGAAGGACGAAGATCTGTGCCGGATCCTCCGCGTGTAGCTCCACGTAGCCCCGCGGGCCCCGCCACTCGAACCACCGGTCGCTCAGGAGCTCGTGCATCCGGTACGGCTGCTCGGGGCCGAGGCTGAGCTCCCCGAGGGGCACGTCCACCATCGAGGCGTGCGTCGCGCCGGGGTCGAGGTTCGCGGCGACGAAGACGAGGTTGTCGCGTGCGGGCGTCGCCTTGCCGTAGAAGACGACGTTCGGGTCGTCGGCGCCGTAGAAGCGGAGGTTCGTGTAGAGCTGGAGCGCGGGGTTCTGCCGGCGGATCCGATTGACCCGCGTGACGAGGTCCACGAGGTTCCCCGGGGCGCTCCAGTCGCGGCGCTTCCGCTCGTACTTCTCCGACCCGAGGTATTCCTCCGAGCCCGGCTCGCGCGGCACGTTCTCGCAGAGCTCATAGCCCGAGTAGATGCCGTAGAGCGACGAGAGCGTCGCCGCGAGGACGAGGCGCAGCATGAACGCGGGCCGCCCGCCCCGCTGGAGCGTCGCGTGCAGGATGTCGGGCGTGTTCGGCCAGAGGTGGCCGCGGAAGTAGTCGGCGACCGGCGGCGTCGTGATCTCGGCGAGATAGTCCACGAGCTCCTGCTTCGCGTTGCGCCAGGTGAAGTAGGTGTACGACTGGGTGAAGCCCGCCTTCGCGAGGGCCTTCATCACCTTCGGCCGCGTGAACGCCTCGGCGAGGAAGACGACGTCGGGGTGGGCGCCCTGGACCTCGCGGATCAGCCACTCCCAGAACTTCACGGGCTTCGTGTGCGGGTTGTCCACGCGGAACGTGCGCACGCGGTGCGCGATCCAGAACTCGAGGATGTGGCGCATCTCGTCCCAGAGCGGGCGCGGGTCGGCGCAGTGGAAGTTGAGCGGGTAGATGTCCTCGTACTTCTTCGGCGGGTTCTCCGCGTGCTTGATCGTGCCGTCGGGGCGGTGGAAGAACCACTCCGGATGCGTGCGCACCCACGGATGGTCGGGCGAGCACTGGATGGCGAAGTCGAGCGCGACCTCGAGGCCGAGGCCCCGCGCGCGCGCCACGAAGCGCTCGAAGTCGTCGAGCGTCCCGAGCTCGGGGTGCACCGCGGTGTGACCGCCCGCCTCGCTCCCGATCGCCCAGGGGCTGCCGGGGTCCTCGGGCCCGGCGACGAGCGCGTTGTTCCGGCCCTTGCGGTGCGTACGCCCGATCGGGTGGATCGACGGCAGGTAGACGACGTCGAACCCCATCGCCGCCACGCGCTCGAGCTCCGCCTCCGCGTCCTTGAAGGTCCCGCTCGAGCGCGGGAAGAACTCGTACCACGCGGCGAATCGCGCGCGCTCGCGGTCGGCGACCACCTCGTACTCGCGGTCGGCCCACGTCGCGTCCGCGCGGTCGAGGTGCCGGTCCATCAGCGCCGCGAGCTCGGGATCGCTCGCGAGCGCGACCGCCGCCGCCTGGTCGGGGGCGCGCGCGATGCGCTCGGCGTGCTCGCGCAAGCGGTGGGCGTCGCCGCGCGCGGCGCGCGCGACGGCGGCGCGGATCAGCGCCTGGCCCTCCGCGAGCTCACTCGCGACGTCCTGGCCGGCGTCGCGGCGCTTGCCGAGGTCCGCGAGCCACGAGCGGAACGGGTCGGCCAGCGCCTCGATCGTGAAGAGCCAGCGCGCGTTGGCGTCGAGCGTGAAGGCGCCCGCCCAGCGGTCGTTGTCCACGTGCCGCATCGGCGTCTCGCGCCACGCGCGCTCGCCGGCACGCCGGTACTTGAGAGAGGCGACGAGGACGTCGTGGCCTTCCCGGAAGATGTCGGCCATGACCTCGAGCGTCGCGCCGACTTCCCGCTTCACGGGGTACCGGCCGCCGTCCACCGCGGGCGCGACGTTCTCGATGACGACGGTGCGCTGCGGGTGCTCGATCGGCCGCGGGCTCACGGGGCGAGGTTGAAGCCGAGCGCCGCGGCGAGCGGCCCGAGGGCGCCGCGGGTCTCGGGGTGCGCGCGCCAGAGCTCGAAGAACTGGTTTTGCGTCGCCCAGTAGCCGTAGCGGAGGCCGAGGCGGTGGGCGCCCGCGATCAGCGCCGTCGCCCCGGCCACGCGCGCGGGCGACGGGTCCGCGGCCACCGCGTCGAGCGCCCGGCGCACCGCGCGGTTCGCCACGAAGCGCGCCGGCCCGAGGTCGAGGGCGAGGCCGAGCGTCTCCGCCTCCTCCACGAGCTCGTGGACCCGCTCGGGAATCGCCGGGCGCTCGTTCAGCTGCAGGAGCTCGGCGCGCGCCTGCTGCTCGAGGACGTGGCGCGCCACCAGCGCGAGCGCGTCGGGGATCGGCACGTCCACCTGGCGGAGGTAGTGGACGAGCTTCCGCGTCTCGTCCCAGCGGCGGCGGTAGGTCTCCTCCTGCTTCTCGAGCACGGCGAGGATGACCGAGGCGAGGACGCGGCGCCGCTCCTCGAGGAAGAGGTCGGCCAGCGAGAAGGGCTCGCCGGGAAAATGCTCGTCCATGCCGCGCACCACGTCGGCGACGGAGAGGCGGGCGAAGCGGCGGAGGAGGTCGGCCTTCATCGCGTCGTAGGCGGCCTGGCCCTCCCACGGGCGGATCCCGCAGGCGAAGTCGTGGCCGCCGTAGTGGACGAGCGCGTAGACCGCCTCGCGGGTCTCGCCCGTCACGTCCGAGCCCACGCGGACCCGCGCGACGCGGAGCGCGGCGCCGTCCGCCGTCTCGCGCGCCTCGTCGAGGCGCTCGACCCGCCAGGCGTACACGCGCGCGTCGGCCGGCGGGTCCTCGAACACGCCGCTGATCGCGTAGTGCGCGATGACGCGGCGGAGATCCACCGCGGTCGGCCGGATGAGCTGGCGCCAGACCTCCGCCCCGTCGCCGTACTCGGGAAGGTTGCTCGGCGCGGCGGCGAGCCGCCCGACGAGCGCGTCCTCGAGCCGGCCGCCGCCGAGGTCGGCCAGGTACCCCAGGGCCATCGCCGCGTAGCGCAGGATCTGCACGGGCTCGAGGGCGGAGATCTCGTCGAAGAACCAGCCGCACGAGGTGTACATGAGGAGCCGGTGGCGCTGCATCTCCAGCAGCTTGCACGCCTCGACGCGGGCGGCGGCGTCGAGCGCCGCGCGCTGGTGCGCGGCGAAGAACCCGGCGAGCCGCTCCGGGCTCCGCTCGAGCAGGACCTCGATGTAGGCGTCGCGCGCCGCCCACGGGTCCTTCAGGTGCGCCGACGCGCGCGCCTCGTAGAAGGCGTCGACGTGCTCGCCCAGCCAGTCCAGGGCCTCCCGCAGCGGGGCGCGCCAGCGCTGGTGGCGGTCGCTCCGCGTGCGGCAGCCGCAGTCGGCGCGCCAGCGCTCGACGCCGTGGACGCAGCTCCAGGACGTGCGCGCGTGGATCTCGACCTCGTGCGCGGGCGGGTGGGCTGCGAGGAAGGCGCCGTAGTTGGTGAGGATGCCCGGGGCCTCGGCGTCGAGCTGCCGGAGCGCGGCGGCGAGCGCCATCTCGCCGAAGCGGCTGTGGTGGCCGTACGACTCGCCGTCGGTCGCGCAGTGCACGAGCTGCGGCTTACCGCGATCGTCGGCGAACGCGGCGCGCAGCCACGCGACGAGGTTCTCGCTCCGGTCGAGCAGGTGCTCGAAGGCGATCGCGCGCGCGATCGGCGCGTGGTAGAAGAACAGCGCGAGCGACAGGCCGCGCGGGCCGCGCCAGAGGTACGGCCGGCTCGGATCCACGCGCTCGCCGACCTCCTCCCAGTCGCCGCCGGCGAGCGCGCGGACGCGCCGCGCCTGGTGGGGCGCCAGGATCGTGAACGCGAGGCCGGCCTCCGCGACGACCTCGAGCGTCTCCTCGTCCACCGCGGTCTCGGGGAGCCAGAGGCCCTCGGGCTCGCGGCCGAAGCGCGCGCGGAAATCGTGGACGCCCCAGCGGACCTGGGTCACCTTGTCGCGCCGCTGCGCGAGCGGCAGGATCATGTGGTTGTAGACCTGCGCGATCGCGTTGCCGTGCCCGCCGTGCGCGCGCACGCTCGTCCGGTCGGCCTCGACGATCTTCGCGCAGACGTCGGGCCGGTGGCGCGCGAGCCAGGCGAAGAGCGTCGGGCCCACGTTGAACGAGATCTTCTCGAAGTTGTTGACGATGTCGAGGATGCGGTTCGCGTCGTCCACGCGCCGCGCCGCCGTGTTCGGCGCGTAGCACTCGGCGGTCACCCGCTCGTTCCAGTCGTGATGCGGCGCCGCCGAGTCCTGCGTCTCGACCGCCTCGAGCCACGGGTTCTCGCGCGGCGGCTGGTAGAAGTGGCCGTGGATGACGATGGCGCGGGTCAAAAGTCCTCGAGGCCCCGGAGGAACTCGCGCCGGCCGCCGCGCGGCACCACCACGAGCCCGCTCGCCTCGACGTGGTAGTGCCGCCGGTCCTGCGCCGGGTCCACCCCGATCTCGGTATCCGCGGGGATGATGTTGAAGCGGTCGACGATCGCGCGGCGGAGCCGCGCGCCCTTGCCCACCGTCGTGTGGTCCATCACGATCGAGTCCTCGATCACCGCGCCCTCGTTCACCCACACGCTCCGGCCGAGGATCGAGTTGCGGATGGTCGCGCGCTTGACGAGCGAAGCCTCGCCGACGTGGGCGTTGTCCACGTCGCTCCCGATGAAGCGCGCCGGCGGCCCCGGATGGTACTCGCTCCGAATCGGCCAGTAGCGGTTGTCGAGGTCGAAGCGCGGTGACTCGCCGAGGAGGTCCATCTGGGCCTCCCAGTACGCGTCGATCGTGCCGACATCGCGCCAGTAGCCCTGCTCCTCGTACGGCTTGACCCCCGGCACGTCGTTGGTCTGGAAGTCGTACGCCCAGACGCGGCCGCCGGGCACGAGCTCGGGGATGATCGAGCGCCCGAAGTCGTGGTCGGTCGAGCGCCGCGCGTCGGCGAGCAGCGCGTCCACGAGCGCCTGGCGCGAGAAGAGGTAGTTGCCCATCGAGACCAGCGCCTTCGTCGGGTCGCCGGGCGTCGGCGCCGGCCGCTCGGGCTTCTCGGCGAACTGCTCGACCCGGCCCGCGCGGTCCACGCCGAGCACGCCGAACTTGGCGGCGTCCTCGAGCGGCACCGGGCGCGCCGCGATCGTGACCTCGGCGCCCGCCTCCTGGTGGAAGGCGAGCATCTGGTTCACGTCCATCCGGTAGACGTGGTCCGAGCCGAAGATGGCGACGACGTCGGGCCCGAAGTCGTCGATGAGGTTCAGGTTCTGCAGCACGGCGTCGGCGGTGCCGCGGTACCACGCCGAGCCGAACCGCATCTGGGGCGGCACGACCGTCACGAAGAAGTTCGGGAGGAGCCCGCTCGTGCGCCACGCCACGCGCAGGTGCTCGATGAGCGACTGCGACTTGTACTGCACGAGCACGTAGAGGGAGGGGAGCTCCGAGTTCATGAAGTTCGAGAGCACGAAGTCGATCAGCCGGTGGCGGCCGCCGAACGGCACCGCGGGCTTGGACCGCTCGCGGGTGAGCGGCTGGAGGCGCTCGCCCTTGCCGCCCGCCATGATCATCGCGAGGACGCGCGCGCGGCGTGGCATCGCGCCTAGCCCGCGCCCGGGGGGAGACCCCAGGCCGGGTCGAGCTCGGGGAAGCAGAAGTCCTCGCGCTCGAGCCGCCGGAGCATGCCGGCGTCCTCGGGCGCGAGCGCCTCGCCCGCGCGCAGCCCGCGCAGCATCTCGGAGAGCTTCTTGAACTCGGCGTAGTGCTCCGCGATCCGCCGCTCGGCGTAGTCGCGCGCCGAGCCCGTCGTGATCAGGAACTGCCAGTCGGAGGCCTCGAGCAGCAGCAGCTCGCGCGTCGCCTGGGCGAGCACGCGGCGCTGGTCGCCGTCGCCGCGCGGCGCGGCCGTCAGGTGCCCGACCCACTCGGCCTCGGCGCTGTAGACGCGGTCCCACGTCCACTCCGTGTCGCGGTTCAGCCACACGCGGTGGTCGCCGCCCTCGCCCCAGCTCCCCTCCGGCAGCGAGAGCGTCGTCCGCGGCGGGACGGCCTCGAGCGCCTCGCCGAGGGTCGCGCGCGGGACACCGCTCCGCTCCATCTCGCGCGCGACGTGCTCGAGCCAGAGAGGCCCCTCGAACCACCAGTGGCCGAAGAGCTCGGCGTCGTACGGCGAGCAGACCACGGCGGGCCCGCTCGCGCCCGCCTCGGCGAGCGTGGTGCGGACGAGCTCGACGAAGTGGCGCGCCTGGAGCACCACCTTCTGCGCGGCCTCGCCGGGGTCGTAGACCTGCTTCCGGCCGAGGTCGCCCGAGTGGTCGGTGATCCGCCAGAAGCGCAGGCCGCCGGGGAAGTGCTTCTTGTGGAACTCGAGGTAGGCGTACTCGCCGGGGTAGCCGTGCTCGCGGCTCCACACCTGGAGGGTCGTCTTCGGGTCGCGGAAGAACGCGACCGCCGTGCCCGTGCCCGCGCGCGACGCCACGCGGTAGGGCAGGTAGGGCGAGCGCGCCTCGGTCCCGGGCACGGAGGAGGCGGGCTCGCCCTGCGCCGACCGGAGCGGCACGAAGTCGCGGTAGAGGAAGACCGGGTGACCCGCGGACACGAGGTGCGCGTCGGCGACGAAGTACTCGAGCCCGTGATGCGCGAGCATCTCCTCGAGGCCGGGCCGCATCCACCGGACGCGCCCGCCGTCGCGTCCGGTCGGCGGCGTCCACTCGTAGCGCGGCCGGTAGGCGCACTCCGGGAGCCAGATGCCGCGCGGCGCCCGGCCGAAGTGGCGGCGGTGCGTCTCGACGCCGGTGCGAAGCTGGAGGTGGATGGACTCGTCGCGGCCGAGGAGCGGCAGGTAGCCGTGCGTCGCCGCGCAGGTGATGATCTCCACGTGACCCGCGCGCCCCAGGTCCGCGAAGGTGCCGGGGATGTCGCCGCCGATCCGGCGGTGCATCTCCCACATCCGCTCGTAGAATTCCTCCCAGAAGCCGGTGAGCCGGACGATCTCCTTCTGGCCCGCGCGCTCGAAGTGCTCCCGCGAATCCAGGCAGGCGCGCCGGACGTTCTCGTAGTAGAAGGAAAGCTCCTTCTGGAACTCGGGGGACGCGAGCTGCTCCGTGAGCACGGGCGAGAGGTTGATCGTCCACCGGGGCGAGATGCCGTCGGCCACGAGGCGGTGGGCCGTCTCGAGGAGGGGCAGGTAGCACTCGAAGGCCGCCTCGCACAGCCAGTCGCTCCCGTGGGGCCACCGCCCGTGATTGAGTACCATCGGGAGGTGCGTGTGGAGAACCAGGGCGAATGCCGAGCCCATAGGTGACCCATTGGAGCGTATGAGCGTTCTGGGTGCAAGCGTTGCCGGGGAGTCCGTCACCTTCGCGGTCTGGGCGCCCCGCTGCCGGTCGGTGGACCTCGCGCTCGAGGGCCGCCGCCCGCAGCCCCTCGTCCGCCGTCCGGACGGCCGCTTCGAGGTGAGCGTCGCGCGGCTGCCCGACGGCTCCCGCTATCACTACCGCCTCGACGGCGCGCGCCACCGGCCCGATCCGGCCTCGCGCTGGCAGCCCGAGGGCGTGCACGGCCCGTCGATCGTCGTCGATCCGCGGCGCTTCGTGTGGACCGACCAGGACTTCCACGGCCACGCCTTCGCCGACCTGGTGTTCTACGAGCTCCACGTCGGCGCCTTCACGCCGGCCGGGACCTTCGAGGCGATCATCCCGCACCTGCCGGGGCTGGCGGACCTCGGCATCACCGCGCTCCAGCTGATGCCCATCGCCGAGTTCCCGGGCTCGCGCAACTGGGGGTACGACGGCGTCCACCTCTTCGCCCCCCAGTCCACCTACGGCGGGCCGCGCGGGCTCCGCCGCCTGGTGGACGCGTGCCACGCCCGCGGGATCTCCGTGCTCCTCGACGTCGTCTACAACCACCTCGGCCCCGAGGGCAACTATCTGGCCGAGTTCGGGCCCTACTTCACCGAGCGCGGGGCGACGCCGTGGGGCCCGGCGGTGAACTTCGACGGCGAGGGCAGCGCCGGCGCGCGGCGCCACGTCGTGGAGAACGGCCGCGCCTGGGTGAGCGAGTTCCACATCGACGGCTTCAGGCTCGACGCCGTCCACGCGATCCGCGACGAGAGCCGCGTGCACATCCTGACCGAGTTCGCGGCGGCGGTCCGCGACGAGGCGGGGCGCGCCGGCCGGCGGGTCCACGTGGTCGCCGAGTCCCACGACAACGAGCGCCGGCTCGTCCTGCCGCCCACCGAGGGCGGGCTCGGCCTCGACGCGGTGTGGTCGGACGACTTCCACCACGCGCTCCACCAGCGGCTCACCGGCGAGACCGTCGGGTACTACGGCGACTTCGTCGGCGAGCAGCACCTGGCGCGCGCGCTGACGGAGGGCTTCGCGTTCCAGGGCGAGGAGTCGAAGTACTGGCAGCGCCGGCGCGGGACGCCGAGCGCAGATCTCCCCGCCGAGCGCTTCGTGGTCTATGCCCAGAACCATGATCAGATCGGCAACCGTCCCCAGGGCGAGCGGCTCGGCGGCCTCCTGTCCTACGAGGCGGTGAAGCTCGCCGCCGGCCTCACGCTCGCGGCGCCGGCCGTCCCGCTCCTGTTCATGGGCGAGGAGTACGGCGAGACGGCGCCCTTCCAGTTCTTCACCTCGTTCCTCGACGCCAAGCTCGCGGAGGCGGCAAACCAGGGACGCGCCGCCGACCTCGGCCGGTTCGGCTGGACGGGCCCGGTGCCCCATCCGAACGCCCCCAACAGCTTCGTCACGTCGCGGCTCAACCATCAGCTCGCGCTCGCGCCGCGTCACCGCGCCCTGCGCGAGTATTACGCGAGCTGGCTCGCGCTCCGCCGGACGCATGGGGCGCTCGGCGCGCGCGGCAAGGGCCTCGCGCGCGCGGTGCTCGAGGGCGCGCTCCTCGTGCTCGTGCGGGCTGCGCCGACGGGCGACGGGGTCGTCGTCGTCGCGAACCTCGGCGCGGCGGCGCGCGAGTGGCAGCCGCCGGCCGGCGCCACGTGGCGCCTCCTTCTCGACAGCGCCGACGCGCGCTTCGGCGGGCCGGGCGCCGGGCGGCCGCTCGCGCCCTACCAGCTCTTGCTGTTCGAAGTCGGGCGGTGATAGCGTCGGGGACCGTGCCCGTCCGCCGCGCCGCGCCCGACCCGATCGACCAGCTCCTGGCGCTCGACCCCGGCGGCCGCGGGATCGGCCCGCTCGTGCGCGCGGGCGCGGCGGCGGCCGCCGCGCGCGCGCTCCGGCGGGCGCGGCGCGCGCTGGTCGTGACCGGGTTCGCCGTCGGGCCCGACATGCCCGAGACGGACGGGCCACCCGGCGCCGCCGTGCTGGGGCGCGCGCTCCGGCTCCTGGGCGCCCGGGTGACCTACGCGACGGACCACGTGAACGCGCCCGTCCTCGGCGCCGCGCTCGAGACGCTCGGCGAGCCGCGGCGCATCGTGATCTACCCGCACGACGGCAACGCCGCACGCGCGGTGCTCGCGGCGGAGCGGCCGACCCACCTCGTCGCGATCGAGCGCCCGGGACGGAACCGCGCGGGCGACTATCTGAGCATGCGCGGCGAGTCGGTCGCCGCCTGGAACGCGCCGCTCGACGATCTCTTCCTTTGTAGCGGGGTCCGCGGGGCCGGCGCGCCCCGTGGGTGGCCTGCTCGAGGTGCGCGGTGGCTCCGTCCTGCGACCATCGGCATCGGCGACGGCGGCAACGAGATCGGCATGGGCGCGGCGCGCCCGCGCGTCGCGCGCCTGGGGCCGCGTTTCGCGCGGATCGCGTCGGTCGTCCCGGTGGACCACCTGGTCGTCGCGGGCGTGTCGAACTGGGGCGGCTACGGCGTCGTCGCCGCGCTCTCGCGGCTCAGCGGCCGCGACCTCCTGCACACGCCGGAGCTCGAGCGGCGTCTCGTCGAGGCGTGCGTGGCGGCGGGCGCCGCGGACGGCGTGACGCGGCGCCGCGAGGCCACGGTGGACGGTCTCTCGCTCGCGACGCACGCCGCGATCGTCGAGCTGCTCCGGCTGGCGGCGCGTTCGGGTATCATACGGCCATGAAAATCGACGAGGAGTACCGCGCCAAGCACCCGAAGTCGGCCGCGCTCTGGGGACGGGCCCGCGCCGCGATCCCCGGCGGGATCACCCACGACATCCGCCACCTGGCGCCCTTCCCGGTCTACATCGAGCGCGCCCAGGGCACGCGCAAGTGGGACGTGGACGGCCACGAGTACGTGGACTACTGGATGGGGCACGGCGCGCTCTTCCTCGGCCACTGCCACCCGGCCGTGGTGCAGGCCGTCCAGGCCCAGGTGGCGCGGGGTACCCACGTGGGCGCGTGCCACGAGCTCGAGGTGCGCTGGGCCGAGCTCGTCAACCGGCTCGTCCCGTGCTCCGACCAGGTGCGCTTCACGATGTCGGGCACCGAGGCCACGCACCTGGCGATGCGCGTGGCGCGCGCGTACACGGGCCGCACGAAGATCGTGAAGCTCGCGGGCCACTTCCATGGCTGGCACGACGGCGCCGTCGCCGGCGTGAACCCGCCGTACGAGGTGCCGATGTCGGCCGGCGTGCCCGGCGCGACGCTCGACCAGGTGATGGTCTGCCCGCCCAACGACGTGAAGGCGATCGAGGTCGCCCTCGAGCGCGGCGACGTCGCGGCGGTCATCCTCGAGCCGGCGGGCGGCCAGGCGGGGACCACACCGACGATCCCGGGCTACCTCCAGGAGCTGCGCGCCCTCACGACGCGCCACGGGGTCGTCCTGATCTTCGACGAGGTCATCACGGGTTTCCGCTACGCGCCCGGCGGCGCCCAGGCTTACTTCGGCGTGACGCCCGACTTGACGACGCTCGCGAAGATCGTCGCGGGCGGGCTCCCGGGCGGCGCCCTCTGCGGCGGGCGCGAGCTGATGGGGATGCTCGCCTTCCGCGGCGACCCCGACTGGGACCGGAACCGGCGCGTCGCCCACGCCGGCACCTTCAACGCGAACCCGCTCTCGGCGGCGGCCGGGATCGCGACGCTCGAGCTCTGCGCGGACGCGTCGCTCCAGGCGCGCGCCAACAAGACGGGCGACGAGCTCAGGCGGGCGCTCGGTGACGCGATGAAGCGCGCGGGAGCGCCGGGCACGTGCTACGGCGAAGCGTCCATCTATCACGTGTCGTTCGAGGGCAAGCCCGGGCTCGCCGGTTTCGACCGCCCGCGCAAGGGCGCGCTCTACCACCTGCTGCGCGCGGCACTCCTCAACAACGGCGTGGACTGCTCGAGCAACCACGGCTGGATCTCGGCGCTCCACGACGCGGAGGACCTCGAGCGCACCGTCGCCGCCTACGAGCGCGCGTTCCGGGCGATGGCCGCCGACGGCGCCTTCCGGGGCGCATGACGCGCGCGCGCCGCGCGCTCGGACCCGTGCTGGCGCTCGTCCTGCTCGCGGGCTGCGTCAATTACCCGATGGTGAGCGAGGTGGGCGGGGTCCGCATCCAGCCCGTGCACGGGCGCGTCGTGCGTGAGGGCGGCGGCGCCGTCTTCTTCGCCGACATCGACAGCACCGGGAAGTTCGACGATGTGATCACGCGCGTGGAGACGCCGATCGCCCGCCGCGCGCAGCTCGTGGACGCGGCGGGCGCGCCGCTCAAGCGCCTCACGGTGCCGGGCACTACGGTCGTGCGCCTGGCACCCGGCGCCGAGCGCGTCCAGCTCTCCGAGCTCACGCGCGAGCTCAGGCCGGGCGAGGTCGTCATCGTCACGCTCTACTTCGAGAAGTCCGGCGCCATCGGCGTCGTCGCGCCGGTCGAATAGACACCTCTCCGCGCCTCTGTTACTCTTTCCCGCCTGGTGGGCAGGTAGCTCAGTTGGTAGAGCACAGGACTGAAAATCCTGGTGTCGGCGGTTCAATCCCGTCCCTGCCCACCAGTTTTTTCTAGGTCTTCACGCCCCACTGACGCGCGAGGAGTGACCCCGCCTGCTACACTGGCGGCCTGAAATGGCAGGGACCTGGGTCATGCGAGGGAAAGTCGTCGTCATGACCGGCGCGACCTCGGGGATCGGGCAAGTCGCGGCGGAGCGGCTGGGCGAAATGGGCGCGCGCGTGGTGCTGGTGGCGCGCGACAGGGAGCGGGGGGAGGCGGCGCTGGCGCGCCTGCGCGAGCACGCGCCCGGCATCGCGCACAGCATCCACTACGCCGACCTCGCCCGCCTCCCGGAGATGAAGCGGGTCGCGGCGGAGATCGCCGCGGCAGAATCGCGCATCGACGTCCTCATCAACAACGCCGGCGCCCTGTTCGGCTCACGACACGTCACCGAAGACGGCCTGGAGCTCACCTTCGCCACCAATCACATGGCCTATTTCGTGCTGACTGCGGGCCTTCACGAACGGCTCCGCGCCTCGGTGCCCGCACGGGTCATCAGCACCGCCTCGGACGCGCACCAGGGCACCAGGCTCGACTTCGACGACCTGCAGTCGGCCAACGGCTATCGCGGGTTCAAGGTCTACGGCCGTTCCAAGCTGTGCAACATCCTGTTCACGCGCGAGCTCGCGCGTCGCTGGGCCGACGCCGGGATCACCGCCAATTGCCTGCATCCCGGGTTCGTCGCGACCCGTTTCGGCGATCAGAGCGGCGGCCTGCTCTCGTTGGGCGTGCGTATCGCGAAAACTTTCGCCATCTCGCCGGCGCGAGGGGCAGAGACCATCGTCTACCTCGCCTCGTCGCCCGAAGTGGCCGATGTCAGCGGCGGCTACTTCTACAAATGCCGCCCCGCGACGCCCTCGCCGGAAGCCCAGGACGATGCCGCCGCGCGCCGGCTCTGGTCGGCGACCGCGAGACTGGCGGGGACGGGGAGTCTGGGATGACCAGGGCACTCGTCACTCACGCCGTGGACGGCCGCGTCGGCATCGTGTCGCTGAACCGGCCCGAGAAGCTGAACGCGATCAACGCCGAGCTCAAGTCGGCGCTCGTCGAGCGCCTCGGTGAGGCGGACCGCGACCCGGCCACGAGCGTGGTCGTGCTCCGCGCCGAGGGCCGGAGCTTCTGCGCCGGGTACGACATCGGCCCCAATCCGGCGCGCGCCGCGCGGCGCGGGAACGCGCTCGCGTGGCACGCCTCGCTCAGCGACGACGTCGCGCTCGAGCTGACGCCCTGGGACATGAAGAAGCCGGTGATCGCCTCCGTCCAGGGCCACTGCCTCGGCGGCGGCTGCGAGCTCGCGATGATGTGCGACCTGACGATCGCGGCCGCCGACGCCGTCTTCGGCGAACCGGAGATCCGCTTCTCCAACGTGGGGCCCGCCCTGATCATGCCGTTCGTGATCGGGCTCAAGCGCGCGCGCGAGCTGCTCTACCTCGGCGACCCGATCGACGCCGAGACGGCCCTCCGCTACGGCATAGTCAACCGCGTCGTGCCCCGCGCCGAGCTCGACGCGGCGACGCTCAAGCTCGCGCGACGGCTCGCCCTCATCTCGCCCGAGGCGCTCGCGGCCACCAAGCTCGCGATCAACCGCGGCGCCGACGCGGCGGGCTTTCGGAACGCGATCCGCGCAGGCCTCGACGTGCTGGCGCCGCTCTACGCGGCGCGGACCGAGGTCGGAACGAAGTTCGACGAGATCCGGGAGAAGGAGGGCCTCGGCGCCGCCCTGCGTTGGCGGGCGGCGCAGTTCGGGGAGCCGGACGGCCGCTGAAGGCCGAGGCTCTCTCGCGGCTCACAGCGGGGTCTTGACGACCCGCCCGCCGGCCTCGACGTACCACCGCTCGCTCGGGAACGTCGCGCCGTCGAGGGTCGCCGCCATCCAGTCCGCCATCAGGATCGGCGGAAACGGCCCCAGGTTCGCCGCGGGCACGTTGCCGACCGAGTGTCGCGAGCCCTGATAGATCACCAGGCGCTTCGGGCCCTGGAGCGTCTGCATGAGGCGCTCGGTGTGCACGAGCGGTGAGAGCTCCTCGGCCTCGCCGGCGAGGCACAGGTAGGGCGCGCGGATCCGCTCGGCGTGGCCCTCCCAGGTCATGCTCTTGCGCAGCTCGTCGAACTCGTCCTCGTCCGTGACGCCGGCCATGTACATGAAGCGCATCTTGAAGGTCGGCGACGCCTCCTCGAAGATCGTATGGAAGCCCGGCTCGTGGCACACCGAGGCGACGGCGACCGCGCGGAGCCGAGGCTCGTGCGCGGCGGCGATCGTCCCGAAGAAGGAGCCGAAGCTGTTGCCGCTGAGGCCGATGCGGTCGGGATCGATCTCGGGCCGCGCCCGGAGCCAGTCGACCACGGCCTTGCCCGTGTCCATCCAGGCGGCCATGCCGAAGTGGATCCCGAGCACCGGGCTCTCGTACTGGCCGGGCCCGTCCAGGGCGAGGACGGCCATGCCGCGCTGGAGCCAGCGGTCGCCGTACAGCGCGACTCCCATCTCCTTGAAGCTGTCCATGCCCGGGAGCGAGAGGACGACCGGCACGCGCCCGTCCCGGCGGCCGGGCGGCAGGTGGAACCAGCCCGGCAGCGCCGCGCCGCCCCGCAGCGGGACCCACGCCGCCTCCACGTGGTGGTCGGCCAGCCGAGCGTAGCTCGTGTAGCACGTGCGCTTGCGCTCGTTGTAGAGCCGGTTCTGCTCGTTGTTCTCGTCGATCGGCCACTGCGCGGCGGCCCAGTGAATGGCGGCCATGAAGTAGCTCTCGCGCGCCGTCACCAGCGCGCCGTCACGCTCGGCGGCCTGCGCCTTGGCCTCGCGCCGGCGGGCGACGACCTCGAAAGCGGGCGACGCGTCGGCGAGCTTGGTGATGCGCTGGCGCAGCTCGGCGAAGTCGGCGTTGGCCTCGGGGCCGCAGGGCGCGGAGAGATAGATCGAGCGCGGCTGGTCCCAGTCCATGCCGACCGCGCGGATCGTATTGTCGAGCAGCCAGCGCTGCGCGGTGAAGCGGCGGGTGACCGGCCCGCGGCGGGCCGGGGGCGTCGCCGCCGGTGCGGCGTGATCGGGCGAGCGGTGAGCCATAGCATGACCTCCCTCGAGCTGTGGGAGCGAGCCTACTATTGTGGTGGCGTCGTGGCGACGCTAGAATTATTCACTTCCTGCTCGAAGCGCTGAACGGCGCTGGAGACGCAGATGATCAATCCTTCCCCGTCGAGTCGCTGGAAGTCCGGCCAGCTCATCTATCCCTACTCGGCGGCGGCCCCCACGAGGATCACCGTGACCGATGCTTCCGGGGTGACGCGGACCTACGGGTCGGTGGAGGAGATGCCGGCTGAGATCCGCAAGATCTACGAGCAGGTGGCGAGGGAGAGGACCAAGTGACGCCCGGCCGACCTAACGTCGTCAAGCAGCAGGTCGCGGCCCATTGGGATCGGCGGGCGCTACGCTTCGACGACGACTTTGGCCACAGCATCCGCACGCCCGCCGAGCGCGCCGCCTGGGACCGCATCCTCGATCTCGTCCTCGGAGGCCGAAGCGTACTCCACGCGCTCGATGCGGGCTGCGGCACCGGCTTCCTCGCCTTCGAGCTCGCGGCCCGCGGTCATCACGTCACCGGCGTCGATTTCGCGCCCGCGATGCTCGCCGAGGCGCGGCGCAAGACGGCCGAGCGCGGTGTCTCGATCCGGTTCGAGGAGGCCGACGCCGAGCGACTCCCGTTCATGGCCGGCAGCTTCGACCTCGCGATCAGCCGCCATCTGCTCTGGACGCTCCAGCACCCGGAGGCGGCGATTGACGAGTGGATCCGAGTGCTCCGGCCGGGAGGGCGCCTTGTCGTCGTGGATGGACAGTTCGACGCTGGCGCGGCGCCACCGTCGTCGGAGAATGCCCGCACGAGCCCGGAGTACGCGGCGGTCGGCGACCAGCTCCCATTCCTGGGGGGCCGGGCGCGGGAGGAGATCGAGACGCTGCTGAAGGCGCATGGTCTCGTGAACGTGAGCAGCGATCCCCTGCACGATCTCGTGGCGGCCCAGGAGCAGCGAATGGCCGAGGAAGGGCGGGAGCGGCGTACGCGCCGGCGCTACGCCGTCTGGGGCGACGTCGCGCGCTGAATCCTGATGACCACGACGTCCCGCGGCGCCGCCGGGCTGAGTTGCTCCATTTCTCACTCCGCGTCGAGCCGGTCCTGGAGCGCCCGTAAGACGTCGATGTAGCTGACGATTCCCAGCAGTTTCCCGGTGCTCGCCCCGACGACGGGGATCGCGCCGACCTTGTGCTCGAGCAAGAGCCGCACAAGGTCGCTCGCCCTGGCGTCGGGTACGACAGAGATGACGTCCCGACTCATGATCTTGCTGACGGGCTTCGCCATCTCCCGGTTGAGCGCGACGGCCCCCTCGACCGAGAGCAGGCGGAGGATATCCGAGAGGGGGAGATCTCGGCTGCTCAGCATCCCGACGAGGGCGCCGTCCTGGACCACCGGGACGTGTCGGATGTCGTGCTCGCTCATGAGGTCCCACGCATCGGAGATGCTCGCGTCGGGCGCGATCGTGATCGGATCCGGCGTCATCAAGTCACGTGCGGTCATGCGATCCTCCTTGACTCCCGTCTACTCTAGCCCAGCGCGGCGGCGACCTCACGCGCCCACCGCCGCATGAACGCGCGCGGGTCCGGCACGAAGCTCGTGATCACGAACTGGCGGGCGCCCGCGGCCATCGCGCGGCGGATCTGGGCGGCGCAGTCGTCCGGCGCGCCCGCGATCGCGAAGCGGTCGGCGAGGAACTCGGTCAACCCCCAGCGGTCGGTGAGATCGGCGTTCGCGGCGCCCGCGATCTCGTGCTGATGGGCGTTGTACTGGCGCTGGAGGGCCTTGATCTTCTCGTGGAGGTCGGCCGGCACGCCCTTGCCCTCGAGCGTCCCGCGAAACGCGTGGTTGGCGCTGGCGGCGAGCGCCATCTTGATGGGGCCGACCGCGTCGGCGCGCGTGTCGGCGACGTTCGTCTTGGCGAACCACCAGACGTCCACGTCGGCGAGTGTCCGGCCCGCGGCGCGCGCCCCGCGCTCGATCGCCGCGAGCGACAGGCGGATCACGTCGGGCGTCAGGCCCAGGCCGACGATCACGCCGTCCGCCACGCGCCCGGCGAGCTCGAGCGTCCGCGGCCCCTCGGCGGCGAGGTAGACCGGTACCCGGCGCGCCGACCGGTGGACCTGCCATCGGCGCCCCTCGCGCTCGACGGGCTCGCCGCTCGTGAGCCGGCGCAGCGTCACGACGGCGTCCTCGAGGCCCGCGACGGTCGCGGGCGGGGCGCCGATCGTCGAGACGGCGCTGTCGCC
>DATFVL010000218.1 GCA_035260325.1 Candidatus Methylomirabilota bacterium
ATCCGCGTTTCGTGAAAGTCCCCGCCGACGGGCTTCTCTCGAAGGCCTACGCCGCCGCCCGCCGCGCGCTCGTGCGCGAGCGCGCGTGGCCCGAGATGCCGCCGGCCGGCGATCCGCACCGGCTCGGCGCGGAGCGCCGCCGCGAGGCCGCGCTCCCCATCGCGGGCGGATCGGCCGGCACGCTCGACACGAGCTACGTCGCCGTCGTGGACGAGGCCGGGAATGGCTTCTCGGCGACGCCGAGCGATCCCAACGTGGATTCGCCGGTCGTCGCCGGCGTGGGCTGCGTCGTGTCGCCGCGCGGCTCGCAGGGCTGGCTCGACGCCGAGCATCCGAGCGTCGTGGCGCCGGGCAAGCGGCCGCGCCTCACGCCGGCGCCGGCGATGGCGCTCCGCGACGGCCGGGTCTTCATGCCCTTCGGCACGCCCGGCGGCGACGTCCAGCAGCAGGCGATGCTCCAGGTCTTCCTCAACACGACCGTCTTCGGCATGGAGCTCCAGCGCGCCGTCGAGGCGCCGCGCGTCGCCTCGCGGAGCTTCCCCGACTCGTTCTGGCCCCACGCGTACAGCCCCGGCAAGCTCGAGGTGGAGCGGCGCATCCCGAAGGAGACGCGCGACGCCCTCCAAGCGCTCGGCCACGGCGTCGTCGAGTGGCCCGAGTGGGAGTGGCGCGCGGGCGCGGTGTGCGCCGTGCAAGTTGGGCCGGACGGCACCCGCTGGACCGGCGCCGATCCGCGTCGCGGTGCCCACGCGATCGCCCGATAGCGTGATGCTCTTCGAGCTACCGATCTCGCGCGGGTAAGGTCGCCTTCGCGCCGAAGTCTTCTCTATAAATCGCGCCCGTAGTTCGCGTATCTTCGGGGCGACCAAGGTGGGAAGGCGGTCATGACGCAACGCGACGCTCGGGCCCTCCTCGCCGCGCTCGCCGGCCTCCTGCTCGCCGTCTGCTCAGCCCCCGCCCAGGCCCAGGCCCCGCGCGCCGAGCGACCGACCTACCAGGTCGGCGACACGTGGACCCGGAGCGACGGGACGTACACGCTGACGCGGATCGACAGGGACGTCTACGTCTTCACGGCGGGCGCCGGCAAGGAGTTCCACCTCACGAAGGACCTCAGCGTCGCGAAGATCGTGCTCGACGGGCGGGTCGTGCTCGACATGGATCCGCCGAGGATCGCCTGGCCGCTCGAGGTCGGGAAGTGGGGCGTGTTCCGTGCGAGCTGGCGGTCGGAGCTGCATCGGACCGTGCACGGCTTCATGGGCGCCGTGATCGTCGGCTGGCGTGTGGACGCGCACGAGGAGGTCGCGACGCCTGGAGGGAAGTTCAGGGTGTTCCGGATCACCGAGAAGATCGAAACGGTGCCACTCGGGGGGAGCGGCGTCGGCGTCAACTTCGGCCAGTTCAGTCTCTGGTACGCGCCCGACGTGCAGCGCTACGTGAAGGCGCAGGGCGATCTCCCCGGACTCAACTGGGAGCTCGCCGGCACCGACAAGCCGGGAGCGCCGCCGGTGATCGCCCAGCAACCTCCACCGCCGCGCACCCCGCCCCCGGCGATCGCGGTCCCACCGCCACCGCCCCGCGTGACGCCGCCGGCGGTCGCGGCGCCTTCCGCGGATACCGAGGCGCCGACGATCGTCATCAACTACCCGCCGCCCGGGACGAAGGTGAAACGCGACAGCATCGTTGTCCTGGGCCTCGTCACCGACAACGTCGGCGTGGAGCGCGTGCAGATCACCGTGAACGGCATCGAGGTCGCGCAGTCGCGCGACATCGGCGTGACCGGCAAGGGCCTGCCGATCCGCGCGCCGGCGAGCCTCCAGCCCGGCGAGAACGTCATCGAGATCACGGCGACGGACAAGGCGGGCAACTTCGCCCAGTCGGTGCGCACGGTGACGCGCGTGATGCCGGCGGTCGCCGCGACGCCGCCGGCGCCGAAGGTCGCCGGCCGCTGGGCCGTCGTCATCGGCGTCGGCGAGTACGAGAACAAGGCGATACCGCGGCTCCGGTACGCGGCACGGGACGCCCAGGCGATGTACGACTTCCTGACGACCCAAGGGGGCTACCCGAAGCAAAACGTCATCCTGTTGACCGACGCGACGCCCGACAAACCGACGCTGCAGAACATCCGCCGGGCGCTGGGCGACTTTCTCTCCCGTCGGCCCGGGCGTGACGACATGGTGCTGATCTACTACGCCGGCCACGGCGCGCCGGAGGTGGACGCGGCGGGGAATGAGAGCGACGGGCTCTCGAAGTACCTCATCCCGCGCAACGCCGACCCGGACTCGCTCTACTCGACGGCGCTTCCGATGGACGAGATCCAGCGGATCTTCGCGCGGATTCCGTCGGAGCGCGTGGTGATGCTGCTCGACACGTGCTACAGCGGCACGGCGGGCGGGCGCACGTTCGCGCGCCAGCAGACCCGGGCTGGCGGCATCAGCGACCAGTTCCTGGAGCGGCTGACGCGGAGCCGGGGGCGGGTGGTGATCACGGCGAGCGGGCCGAACGAGGTCGCGCTGGAATCGCCGACGCTGGGGCACGGGATCTTCACCTACTACCTGCTCGAGGGGCTCCGCGGCAAGGCCGACCGCAACGGTGACGGCATCGTGACCGTATCGGAGCTCTACGAGTACGTGGAAGACCAGGTGGACCGGGCGGCGCGGCTCGCGGGCGGGCGCCAGCGCCCGCTGATGAAGGGCGAGATCGAGGGCACGCTGCCGCTCTCGCGCGCCGCCAGATAAACCGCTGAAAGGTCTCAGGCCGGAGGCCGTCCCTTCAAAGTGAGTGCACGCCGATCGGAGCTTGAGCTGTTCCGCGCCATCGCGAGCGCGGCGAATCCGGCCGACCTGGCCGAGTTCGCCGACCGGCTCCGGCGCTGCGCGCACTGGGTCCTCCGGCGCATGGCCGGGGGCCACACGGTGGCGGGCGAGGCGGACGACATCGTCTCGGACGCCCTGCTGCGACTCGAGCAGCTGAGGGAACGGGGGTTCAGCGGTGGCGAGCGCGAGTTCCGGAGCTACCTCTACAAAGTGGTCGTCAGCGCCTGCGTGGAAGCGATGAACCACCGGCGCTGGGCGGCGTCGCTCGACGCGCCGGTGACGCTGCCCGACGGCGAGGAGCGGCCGCTCGGCGAGGTCGTGAAGGGCATGGTGGACCCGATGCTCGGCCCCGACCACGCGCTCGCACAGGAGGAGGAAGGGCAACGGATCCGGCGGGCGCTCGACCGGCTCGACGCGCGGTGCCGCGAGCTCCTGCGGCGCTTCCACATGGAGGGGACGCCGATCCGGGAGCTCGCGCGGGGCACGCGCATCAACACGGTCGAGGTGACGCTGACGCGGTGCCGCCAGCGGCTCTACGCCGCGTTCCTCTCGCTCTACGTCGAGGCCGGCGACCCGCGCTGGCGCGCGCGCGTCGCCGAGGTGGCGACGCGCCTGTCGGGCGAGCTCGCGAAGGTCTTTCGCGCGTGGTGGCTCGACAACCGGTCCGTGCTCGCCATTAGCCGTGAGATCGGGCGGGAGCCGGCCGAGGCCCGGGCGCTCCTCGGCCGCGCGAAGGCCGAGGTGTGGCGGCTCCTCTCGGAGACGGCTCGGTCATGACCGGCGCCGAGCGCGACTTCGAGCAGTTCTCCCGGCGGCTCGACGATGAGTGGCGGCGCGAGCGGCTCCGCGCGTCGGTGCCGCCGTCGCTCGGCGCCGCCGCCGAGGCCTCGCTGCTCGAGGAGCTCGAGCGCGCCGATCCGCTCGGCGCGGCGGGCGGAGGATGGCTCGGGGCGCTGCGAGAGGCGTTCGGGACGTGGCCCGGGCGCCTGGCGTTCGCGGGCGTCGCGTGCGCCTTCCTCGTGGTCGGCCTCGCGCTCGGCCGCGCCACGACGGGCCGGCGGATCGCGACCGGCGGCATCCCGCCGACGCCGATCGAGGCGCCCGAGTACAAGCCGGGGGCGCGCAAGGCGCTCGGAATCGGCGCGCCGGTCAAGCCCGAATCGGAGAAGAAGTTCCAGGAGGCGATGGCCTTCTACGGCTCGCCCGGGTTCGCCGCGAACGCCCTGCCCGCGCTCCGCGAGGCGGTCGCGCTCGACGGCACGAACGACGAGGCGCAGTTCTGGCTCGGCGTGGCACTGCTCCTCGGCGGCAAGACGGCCGAGGCGGTCCCGCCGCTCGAGGAGGCGGTCCGGCTCGCGCCGGGAAGCGCCCAGTACAAGCAGTACCTCCTCTACGCGTACCTCCTCACCGGCGACGTGGAGCGGGCCCTCCGCGTCCAGACCGAGCTCCTGAAGCGGTGATGCGCCCGAACGCGCTCGTGCTCGCCGCGCTCGCGGTCGTCGCGGCCGGCCTCGATCCGGCGCAGGCACAGGAGCGCCCGCTGCCGCTCTCCGAGGCGCGCCGCGTCTTCGCCGCCCAGGGGGAGCAGTACGGCAGGCTCGGCGACGAGCATCCCACCGTCGTCCGGGTGAACGCGATCTTCGAGAAGCTCCTGCGCGCGGCGGGCCGGCGGCCGGGCCTCCTCGTCGAGGTGGACGTCCTCGACACCCCGAAGATCATCGGCGAGTCGCTCCGCGGCGGCGTCATCGTCGTCTCGCGCGGCCTCGTGGACCTCGCGGGCTCGGACGACGCGCTCGCCTTCGTCCTCGCCCACGAGCTGGCCCACGTGACGCGCGACCACCACGGGCTCCTCGACTCGCTCGGCGTCTTCGGCGCGAGCGTGACGCCGGGGAAGGCGACGGTCCCGCCCGAGCAGGTCGTGCGCGCCTACCGCGCGGTCGAGCTCGATGCCGACCGGCTCGGCGTGCTCTTCGCGGCGCTGGCGGGATACCGGGCGGCGGCGGCGGTCCCCGTGCTCCAGACGATCGTCGAGCGCGTCGGGCCCGACCTCTTCCACCCGAATCCGAGGGAACGGGCCGCCACGATCCGTGACGCGGTGGGCGAGGTCGTCGACCACCTCGAGGTCTTCCACCTGGCGCTCTTCCTGCTCGCGACCGGGAGCTACCTCGATGCGGCGCAGCTCCTCGAGCAGTTCCTCTCGATCTTCCCAAGCCGGGAAGTGATGTCCGCCGCGGGCGTCGCGTACCACAAGGAGGCGCTGCGGTACGCGCCCGTCCCCGAGTTCCGGCACCTCCTCGTGGTGGACGCCGCCACGCGCGTGCCGGCGACGAAGGGCGCGCCGCACCCGCTCTTCCGCCAGCGGCTGGAGCGGGCGATCTACTACTACACGCTCGCCGTGGACGCCGACCCGGCGTATGCGCCGGCGCTCAACAACCTCGGCGCCGCGTACCTCGACCTCGGCGAGCGCGAGCTCGCGCTCGGGAACATCAACCGCGCGCTCCGGGCGGACCCGGGGCTCGCCTCCGCGTACAACAACCGGGCGCTCGCCGCGCTCCAGGCGCGCGACACGAAGCGCGCGGAGGACGATTTGCTGACCGCGGCGCGGCTCGCGCCGGGCCAGCGCGAGATCGCCGCGAACCTCGCGCGGCTCTACGAGCTCGGGGGCCGGAGCGACGAGGCGCGCCGCTGGGCGCCGGCCCGGCCCGCCGAGGCCCCGCCGCGGAGCGACGCGCCCGACGTCGCGGGCGCCGTCACGCCGGGGATGCCCGTGGCGCGCCTGGCCGAGTGGATGGCCGAGCCCAGCACGCGGCAGATCCGGTTGCCCCTCGGGCGCAGCGCGGCGCGCGAGCTGACGCTCGTCGTGTGGAGACAGCGCGGCGTGGCGGTCGTCGCGCGCGACGGCCAGGTGGAGGCGGTCGGTGTTCTGCCGGGCGCGCTGGCGGTGACGGTGCGCGGCGTGCGCGGCGGCGACGGCGTCGCGCGGATCGAGGCGGTCTACGGCCGGCCCGCGGGCCTCGACGGAATCCAGGCGCTCAGCGTCTGGGGCTTCCCGTCGCGCCCGCTGGCGTTCTTCGTGGTGAACGACCGCGTCCAGGCGATCTGGGCCGGCCGGCCGGGGACTCGATAGCCCGGTTATCGGTTATCATGCTGGGTCACGTGGAGGCTCGAACGATCCGCTCCCTGGGTGTCGCGCTCGCGACGGTCGCGCTCCTCTCGCCCGCGCCCGCCTCCGCACAGTGGTGGAAGGACCCCCCGCCGCAGAGCCGCCTCGACCAGCGCATCACGGACGGCGGCGGGCAGACCGCGGGCCGGCTCAAGTGGGACGACGGCTACATCGAGGTGCAGGCGGGCGCGACGGCCGACAAGGTCCTCGCCCTCAACAAGGCGCACGAGCGCTCACTGGCCCTCGACGCCGCCCGCCAGCTCTGCTACCTGAAGCTCGCCGAGATCGTCGAGGGCGTGGCGATCGACGGTGTGACCATCGTCAAGAACGCGATGATCCTCGACCAGACCGTGCGCTCGACGGTCCAGGCGCGGATCAAGGGCGCGGTGATCGTCAGTGAGAACGTGAAAGACCTCGCCGACGGCTCGGTGTGGGCCGAGGTGGTCATGGGCCTCCGGCTGCGCGGGACCGGGAGCCTGACGGAGACGGTCGCGGGCTGGTCCGCGGCGCGCCCGGCCGATCCCTACAAGCCCGACCCGACCTTCCGTGTGGGCGACAGCTACACCGGGCTCATCGTGCAGGCGTCGGACGCGGGCTTCTCCCCGGCGCTGGCGCCGCGCATCATCGAGGAGGGGACGCAGAAGATCGTCTTCGGGCCGGGCACCGTGCAGCTCGCCTCGCTCTCGCAGATCGGGCCCGTCGGCTACGCGGCGGCGCTCGTCGACGCGCGGCAGGGCGGCCGCGCCGGCGCGAACCCGCTGATCGTCCGCGCCGTCGACGCCGCGGGCGCCCGGAAGGGCGACCTCGTGCTCTCGCGGAAGGACGCCGAGCGCATCCTCGCCGCCGACCGGACGGGCGGGTTCCTCAGCCGCGCCGCCGTCGTCATCGTCCTCGGCAAGGAGCAGCGCGAGCTCGCGCCCGGCGCGCAGCACGCGCTGCTCATCGGGATCAACGAGTACGGCGGGAGCGGGCTCCC
>DATFVL010000219.1 GCA_035260325.1 Candidatus Methylomirabilota bacterium
GACGCGCGTGCCGAGTCGCGGCGCGGGACGGGCGGCGGACGCGTGAGGGTCATCCTCCGGAACCCACGGCGCGAGGTGGAGGTGGCGGGCGGCCGTCGCGTGAAGGACGTGCTGCGCGAGCTCGACATCATCCCCGAGACCGTGCTGGTGATCCGCGGTGACGACCTCGTCACCGCCGACCAGGTCGTCCACGACGACGAGACGATCGAGCTGCGTCCGGTGATGAGCGGCGGAAGCGCGCCATGAAGTGCCGGAAGTGCGGTGAGCCGGCAGTCCTCGAGCTGCGCCGCCACAACGCGGCCTTCTGCGCGCCGGACTTCCTCGGCTTCTTCCGCAACCAGGTCCGCGAGGCCATCCGGAAGCACCGGATGTTCGCGCGCGACGAGCACGTCCTCGTCGCGGTCTCCGGCGGCAAGGACTCGCTCGGGCTCTGGGACGTGCTGCTCGACGAGGGCTACCGGACGACCGGCCTCTACCTCGACCTCGGCATCTTCGACTACTCGGTGGAGTCGAAGGCGAAGTGCGAGGCGTTCGCCGCGCGGCGGGGCGCGCCCCTGCTCGTCGCGAGCGTCGCCGAGGCGGTGGGTGCGCCGGTCCCGGTCATCCAGGCCGTCACGCGCCGCCCGCCGTGTTCGGGCTGCGGGCTCTCGAAGCGCTACCTCATGAACCGCGTCGCGCTCGAGCACGGGATGCCCGTGGTCGCGACCGGCCACAACCTCGACGACGAGGCGGCGACGCTCCTCGGCTCGGTCCTGCACTGGCAGACGGAGGCGCTCGCGCGCCAGTCGCCGGCCCTGCCGTCCACCCACGCGAAGCTCGTCCGGCGCGTGAAGCCGCTCTACCGCCTGTCCGAGCGCGAGACGGCCGCCTACGCCGTCCTCCGGAAGATCGACTACATCGTGGAGGAGTGCCCGTTCGCCAAGGGCGCCACGTCGATCGCCCACAAGGAGATCCTGAGCCGGATGGAGGACGCCTCGCCGGGCACCAAGCACAACTTCCTGTTCGGCTACCTCGAGAAGGCGCGGCCGGCGTTCGAGCGCGCGGAGGCCGTGACGCTCAACGAGTGCGCCCGTTGCGGTCAGGTGACGACCGGCACGGTCTGCGCGTTCTGCAAGCTCGCCGACCAGGTCAAGCGCGCGACGTAACCCGCCCTGTCGAAGCATCTGCGCGCCTGTCTCGAGCTGGCGACCGCCATGGCGATCGTCGGCAGCGCCGTCGTCGTGGGGAAGCTCCTCGTCGCGCCGTCCTCCTCTCCTACGCGTGGCTCGGCGAGCCCTTCCGCTGGGCGCACGTCCTCGGCGGGGCGTGCGTCATCGGAGGCCTCGGGCTGCTGGCGCGAGAGCGGGTCTCGCTGCTAAGCTTCCGAGTGATGGCTCTCCCCGACCGCGTCAGGGCCGCGCTCACGCTCACCCGCTTCCAGGCCCTCGTGGGCATCACCGCGGGCGTGTTCTCGATCGGCGCCACGGTCGGGGGCATCCTCTTCGCCACGCGGCCGATCCACATGAACGGCGAGATCGTCACCATCGTCCAGGAAGCGCGGACGGCGAAGCTCCTGGCCAACGCGATGATCGAGTTCCGCACGCCCGGCGACGCGCTCGTCGCGATTCTCCAGGCGCAGAACGGGCAGGTGCGCCAGACGCTGAGGGAAGGGCCCTACCGGCTGCGCGTGAGCCACCCGGGGTTCACCACCGAGGTGCGCCAGATCCAGGTCCTCGGAGGGAACAGTCAGGAGATCCGGATCCGGCTCGCCGCGCGCCCCGTTCCGGTCGAGAAGCCCCAGAAGCCCCCCTCGACGCTCGACAAGGCGGGCACGGCGATCAAGAAGCTCTTCCAATAAATAAACCCCGAGGGGCGCCAGAAGAACCGCCGCGTGGAGATCGTCGTCGCCAAGCGGTAAGCTGGAACGGGAGGCCATCATGCGCGATGCCGTGATCGTCGGAGCCGTGCGCAGCGCCGTCGGGAAGCGGAACGGCAAGCTCTCGGGCGTCCGCCCGGACGACCTCGCCGCCGACGTGCTCAGGGAGCTCGTGGCCCGGGTGAAGATCGACCCCACGGAGGTCGAGGACGTCATCCTCGGCTGCGTGGACCAGGTCGGCGAGCAGGGCTTCAACATCGCGCGCAACGCCGCGCTCATCGCCGGCTTCCCGCTCGACGTCTGCGGCACGACGCTCGACCGCATGTGCGGCTCGGGCCAGCAGGCCGCGAACTTCGCGGCGATGGGCGTGATGTCCGGCCAGTACGAGTGCGTCATCGCGGGCGGCGTCGAGAACATGACTCGCGTGCCGATGGGCTCGAACGCGATGGGACCGGGCGAGGGGCCGCTGTCGCCCCGGCTCCAGGAGCGCTTCAACATCGTCCCGCAGGGGATCTCGGCCGAGCTGATCGCGGAGACGTGGGGGCTCAAGCGCGAGGAGCTCGACGAGCTCGCGGCGCAGAGCCACGAGAAGGCCGGCCGCGCGATCGCGGAGGGGCGCTTCAAGCGCGAGATCACGCCCGTGACGCTGCCGGACGGCGCGGTCTTCGACACCGACGAGGGCGTGCGCGTGCCCGTGAACCGCGAGAAGATGGCGCAGCTCGCGCCCTCGTTCAAGCCGGACGGCGTGATCACGGCCGCGAACTCCTCGCAGATCTCTGACGGCGCCGCGGCGCTCATGGTCATGTCGGCCGACCGGGCCAAGGCGCTCGGGCTCAAGCCGCGCGCGCGCGTGGTCGCCACGGCGCTCGCGGGCGTGGACCCCGTGATCATGCTCACCGGGCCGATCCCGGCGACCCAGCGCGCGCTGAAGAAGGCCGGGCTCCGGCTCGACGACATCGACCTCGTCGAGATCAACGAGGCGTTCGCCTCCGTCGTCCTCGCCTGGGAGCGCGAGCTCCACCCGGACATGGCCCGCGTGAACGTCAACGGCGGCGCGATCGCGCTCGGGCACCCGCTCGGTTGCTCGGGCGCCCGGCTCATGACGACGCTGCTCCACGAGCTCGAGCGGACCGGCACGCGCTACGGGCTCCAGACCATGTGCATCGGGTTCGGCCAGGGCATCGCCACGATCGTGGAGCGGCTCTGAGGGCCGCGCCGGAGGGGGGCAGGAGGATGGCCGGCTTCCGCTGCGCCAAGTGCGGCAAGGTCGCGATGGCCCAGAAGATCTGCTGCGGCAGGCCGATGAAGAGGGCCTGAGCCGGCTGTCCACGTATCCACAGCTATCCACAATGTGAAAATCGCACGATCTGACGCGGGCTCGCAGGCCTGAGCCCCCGCGCGGGCAGGAAACACGCGCCCGCGCGCTCGGCCCGGCCCGCGCACGCCCATTCCACGCGCCTTCGCGACGTCCGTCGTTCGAAACGCTGCATTTCTTGCGGCGATCTCCGCCGTTGATTGCAGTCCCGCGCGTACCGTAAGGTCTACGCACCCGATGAGCGAGATGCGGCTCCCGCGTGTGCTGGTGGTGGACGACGAAGCGCGCGTCCGCGACGTCCTGTGCGAAGCCCTCGAGACCTGGGGCTTGGCCGCCGACAGCGCCGCGGACAGCGCCCAGGCGCTCGAGCTCTTCGCGCGCGGCGACTACGACCTCGTGCTGACGGACTTCCTGATGCCCGGGGGCAGCGGGCTCGAGCTCATCGAGGGCGTGCGGACCGCCGACCCGTCCGTCGCCGTCATCATGCTCACGGCCTCGTCGGCGGACCTCGACGCGCCGAGCCGGCGGCTCGAGTTCGCCGTGCTCCGGAAACCGCTGGGGTTCGACGGGCTCAGGGTCGCGGTCAGCGAGGCGCTCGGTCGGCGCTCGCGCTGAAGGGTCAGTCGCCGGCGAGCGTGTCCTGGATCGCCGCGTCCAGCTCGTCGGGCTGGACGGGCTTGTAGAGGCAGCGGCGGATCCCGAGCGCGGCGAGGCGGCTCCGGTCTTCCTCGCGCAGCCCCCAGCCGGTGATGAAGAGGATCGTGGCCCTCGGGTCCACCGCGCGAAGCCGCTCGGCGAACTGCCAGCCGTTCATGCCGGCCATCCCGAGGTTCGACAGGACCAGGTCGTAGCGGCCGGGCGCGTACGCGGCGAGGCCCGCGGCGCCGCTCGCGGTGGCGGTCACGGCGTGGCCCGCGCTCTTGAGCAGCTCGGAGAGCGTCGCGAGGACCTTCGGCTCGTCTTCCACGACGAGGACGCGCGCCTGGCGGTGCGGCCGTGCGGCCTTCGTGGGGGCGCCGGTCTTGAGCGGCTCGCCCGCGATCGGCAGGCGCAGCGTGAAGGTCGTGCCCCGCCCGGGCTCGCTCTCGACGCCCAGCTCGCCGCCGTGGCGCCGCGTGATCGAGTACGCCATCGAGAGCCCGAGGCCCGAGCCCGCCTCCCCCTTGGTCGAGAAGAAGGGCTCGAAGACCCGCTTCCGCACGCTCTCCGGCATCCCGACGCCGGTGTCGACCACCGTGATCGTCACCGCGCGGTCGCGCTCCTGTCGCGTGGCGATCGTGAGCGTGCCGCCGTCGGGCATCGCGTCGAGTGCGTTGAGGATCAGGTTCGTCAAGAGCTCGGTGAGCGCCGCCGGCCGCCCCCGGATCGCCTCCACGGTGCCGAGGTCGAGCCGGAGCTCGAGCGGCCGGCGGCCGTGGGCGAGCTTCTCCTCCAGGCGGGGGCGCGTGATCGCGATCGCGTCCTGGACGATCTTGTTGACGTCGATCGGCACGAACTGCTCCTCGGGGCGGAGGCGCGCGAAGGTCTGGATGCGCCGCACCGTCTCGGAGCCGTCCAGCGCCGCGGCCTCGACCACCTTGAGCGAGCGGTTCACGAACTCGACGTCCCGCGACTTCTGCTTCATGAGCTGCGCGTAGCCCAGGATCGACTGCAGGAGGTTGTTGAAGTCGTGCGCGATCCCGCCGGCGAGCTGGCCGAGCGCCGTGAGCTTCTCGGACTGGTGCAGCTGCTGCTCGACCTCACGCTGCCCGGTGATGTCGCGGACGATCGCGATGAGGCCCTCGAGCTCGCCGAGCCGGCCGTGCAGGGCCGAGAGCGTCACGGCGAGCGCGGGCGCCTCCGACGTCTCGAAGGCGTGGATCGCCGCGCCCTCGGCGAGGCGGCGCTTCGCGTCGAGGTACTCGGCGGCCGGCAGGATGTCGGTGAGCAGGACCCCGAGCGCCTGCGCCGCGGGCAGGCCAAAGATGCGCTCGGCGGCGGGGTTCCAGCCGTCGATGCGGTCGTCCGCGCGGACCGAGATGATCGCGTCGCCTGCGGAGTCGATCAGCTTCTCCAGCGAGCGCTTGGTGTCCTTGATCTCGCCGTAGAGGCGCGAGTTCCGGAGCGCGATCGCCAGGTACTCGGAGAGCATCTCGAGGAGCTCGCGCTCGTGCGGGTCGATCGCGCGGCCCGAGGCCCGGTTGTCCACGACGAGGTAGCCCAGGGACCCCTGCGCGTCGCGGATGGCGCAGACGGCGGCGCGCGGGTCGGCGCCCTCGACGCTCGGGGGCGCCTCGGCCGCGATCGTGACGCGGTCGTAGCCGAGCGCGGCGCGGAGCTGCTCCGTGATGGCCGCCGCGAGCTCGCGCGGCTCGAGCTGACCGACGATCGTGCGCGAGATCTCGCGGAGGATCGAGAGCTGCGTGACGCGCAGCGACTGCTCGACGGCCTCGCGCCGCGCCGCCTCCTCCAGTTCCCGCGTCTTCCCCGAGAGCTGCCGCATCTCCTCGACGAGGCTCGACACCTGGCTGCGCGCGCCGAGGTCGGCCTGGCGGCGGAGGAGCGCGCGCCGGACGACGTCCTCCAGGTCCTGGCGCGGGAAGGGCTTGATGAGGTACTCGAACGCGCCGTGGGTGAGGGCGTGCTTCACGGTCTCGAGCGAGGCGTAGGCCGTGATCATCACGACCTCGATCGAGGGATCGACACGCTTCACGCGGCGCAGCAGCTCGAGCCCGTCCATCTCGGGCATCTTGATGTCCATGACCACGATGTCGGGCCGGAAGCGCTCGAGCGTCTTGAGCGCGGCGCCCCCGTTGTCGGCCGTCTCGATGTCGTAGACGGGCTTCAGCAGCATTCGCAGCGACTCGCGCGGCCCGAGCTCGTCGTCGACGACGAGCACGCGCGCCCGGGTGGTCGGCGGGGCGATCGTCTTCATGACCCCGCGAGCGGCAACGAGACGACGAAGGCGAGCTCGTTGCGCCCGTGCCGGATGTCGAGCTGGCCGCCGACGGCCTCGATGAGCCGCTGGCTCACGGCCGGCCCCACGTCGATCAGGCTCTCCTGGACCATTTGCACCGGGTCGAAGACGCGGTGGAGCTTGTCGGGCGAGACGCTGGCCGTCCGCGAGGCGATCTGCAGGCGGACCCGCTCGGTGCCTTCGCGCTCGGCGTGACGGCCGACCGCGATGGAGACCCGCGCCTGATTCGGCGGGGAGTTGTGCGTGAGGTACCAGACGAGGTAGGAGAGCGCGCGCCGCAGGTGGGCCGCGTCCACCTTCACGAGCTGGGGCGCGGCCTCGCGCGTGACGTCGAGCTGCAGGGGCTTGGCCGGCGCCTCGTCGGCCAGCTCGATCGCCGTGACCACGTCGACCACGACCGTGTGGACGTCCACGACGGTGAAGTTTAGCTCACCCTCGGTCACGAGCGCAGCCAGTTTTTCGAACACCTCCACGAGCCGCCGCACGTCGCGCCGGACCACCGAGGAGAAGTGCTTGCGGAAGTCGGGGTCGTCGTACCGCTCGCCGATCAGCTCGATGAAGGTGTTGATCGACACGAGCGGGTTCTTGATCTCGTCCGCGATGCGCGCGACGACGCGCGTGAGGAGCTGCGTCTGCTCGGCCTGCCGCCGCTGCGCCGCGAGCTCCTTCTGCGCCGTGAGGTCCTCGAAGACGAGCACGGCGCCGAGCGGCGCCAGGTCGTCGCCGCGCACGGGGTAGGTGGAGACCTCGAGCCAGAGCCCGCGGAGCGCCAGCTGGAGCTCGGCGCGGTCCACGGCGCGCCCCGTGCGGAGCGTGTCGTAGAGCATGTCACCGAGCGGCGAGGGCAGCGCGCGGAGATCCTCGTCGACGATGGAGGCGGCGAGGACGCCCAGGATCTCCTCGGCCCGGCGGTTCATGATGCTCACCCGCTGGTCGCGCCCGATCGTGATCACGCCGCTCGACATGTGCTCGAGGATCCGCTCGGTGAACTCCTTCTCGCGCTGGAGCTGGTGGTGGAGCGAGATGTCGCGGATCGCGGTGGCCAGGTGCGTCGCGAGGTCGAAGAGCGTCTCGGTCTCGGGACGGCCGTAGCTCGAGCCGACGACGGGCTGGCCCACCACGAGGACGGCCACGAGCTCGCCGTGCGCGAGCAGCGGCACCGCGAGGACGCTCTGGAGGAGCTTGAGCTCGCGGATGATGTCGGCGTCGGTCAGGTCGTGGATGCGCGCCGGCCGCCCCTGGACGGCGAGCCAGCGCACGAGCCCGGTGTCCGCGGGCAGGCGGACGGACTCGACGATCTGAGGCGCCAGGCCGCGGTGGGCCGCCACCCGGTAGTCGCGACCGTCGCCCGCGGGCAGGAGGAGGGCCGTGCGCGTCGAGCGCACGAGCTCGCCGATCGCGTCGAGGAACATGGCGAGCACGCGCGGCAGGTCGAAGCCGGCGGCGAAGGCGCGCGTGAACTCCTTCAGCACGCGGGCCAGCGCGGCGCCGTTCCATGCCTCCTCGACCCCGGCGGCCGGCCGCGCCTCGAGCAGGGCGCTCGAGCGGAGCGTCGCCAGCTCCCGCGTGAGCCGCAGGCGCTCCTGCGTGTGCCGAAGCGCGCCGTCGAGGTCGCGCTGCGTGAAGGTCGTCGGCAGGCTGAAATCCGCCAGGTCGCCCTCGCCCTCCGCGGCGCCGAGGGCGATCGTGAGCGCCGCGGGCATGACCTCCTTGACGCGCGCGATGAAGGCCTCGAGGCCGCGCGGCAGGCCGGCGCAGTCCCGGAGGACGACGTCCACGTCGATCAGGCGCAGGATCTTCAGCGCCTCGGCGTCGCTCTGCGCGATGAAGGCCGAATAGTCTTCGAGCACGCCGAGCAGGCGCGTGCGAAGCGCGTCGTCCGGGGTGACGAGCAGGATCGTGTTCACGCCGGCGCCAGCGCGTCCGCGGTGACCGGGAAGTCCACGGTGAAGACGGCGCCGCCGGTGGGCCGGTTCGCGACCCGGAGCCGGGCGTCGTGCGCCTGCGCGATCGCGGTGCAGATGGCGAGGCCGAGGCCGGAGCCGCGCTGCTTCGTCGTGAAGAACGGCTCGAAGACCCGCTCGAGCAGCGCCGGCGGCACGCCGGGCCCCGTGTCCACCACGGCCGCGACCGCGCGGCCGCCCGTCGCCACGAGCTCGACCCGGAGCATGCCGCGCGGCGGCGTCGCCTCGTGCGCGTTCAGCAGGAGGTTCAGGAAGAGCTGCTCGATCTCCGCGTGGTCGCCGAGCACGATGCAGGGCTCGCGTCCCAGCCCGGCCGACACCACGATGCTCTTGTCCTCGAATGCGGCACGCATCGTCTCGATCGCCTCGGCGATCGGCTTCCTCAGGTCGAGCGGGAGGCGCGGCCGGTCGCTCGGGCGCGAGAGCGTTTGCAGGCGCTCGACGAGCCGCTCCATGCGGCCGATCTCGCGGCCGACGATCCGGCCGAACTCCCCGACGAAGCGCTCGTCGTCGTGGCGGCGCGGGAGCAGCTGCGCGAACGTCTTGATCGCGACGAGCGGGTTCTTGATCTCGTGCGCGATGCCGGAGGCGAGCATCTCGAAGTACGCGAGGCGCTCCGCGCGCCGCCGGCCGACCTCGAGCTCCTTGAGCGGCGTGAGGTCGCTGAACACCGCGACCGCGCCGAGCACGGCGCCCGACGGGTCGAGCAGCGGTGACGTGGTGCAGATGATCGGGCGGCTGGCCGTGCCGTCCGACAGCTCGACCTCCGGCCGGGTCAGCGCGCGCCCCTCGGTGACGCTCTGCCGGAGCGCGTCGGTGAGGCACGCGGGCAGGACGCCGACGGGGTGGTCGAGCGCGTCGGCGCCGGCCAGGCCCGTGAGCTGCCCCGCCGCGCGATTGAAGAGCACGATCCGCTCCGCGGCGTCGATGGCGACCACGCCACTCTCGATCGTGGCGACGATGTTGCTGATGTACTCGTTCGCCAGCACGACCTGCGCATAGAGCTGCGCGTTCTTGACCGCGATGCCGGCCTGGTTGGCGAGCGTCATCAGCAGATCGAGATCCTGGGGGTAGAAGGGGTCGCCCGAGAGCTTGGGGCCGAGCGCGATCGCGCCGATGACCACGCCCTCCGAGGTCAGCGGCAAGAGCAGGGCCCAGTTGAGCCCGGTGAGCTCGTCGTGGAGCGCCTGCCGCTCGTCCGTCAGGCGCTCGCGCATCAGCTCGTCGGCGACGATCAGGTCCCGTGTCGCCGCGAGCGCGCGCACGACGGGCGCCGGCGCCGTGTCCGGCATGCCGAAGGGCCCGCCCGCCGGATGGCGGTCGCCCGCCGCCCGGCGAAACGTTCCCCGGTCGTCCAGATAGATCGCGACGCCCTCGGCGCGTGTCGAGGTCACCACCGTGCCGGTGAGAAAGCGCAGCAGCGTGCCGAGGTCGAGCACGCGCGTCAGCGTGGTGCTGGCCGCGCGGACCGTGCGCCGGAAGTTCGCCTGGGTGCGGTAGACGTAGCGGTCGAGGATGCGGCCCGCGAAGTCGCGCGTGACCGGGATGAGGAGGCTCACGACCGCGACCGCGGCGAGCACGACGGCCAGCTCGTGCGGCTCGAGGTGCAGCGAGAGACGCGGCCACGCCACGGTGATGATGGCCGCCACCGGCAGCAGCGACACCAGGATCGCGGCGGCGAGCGTGAGCCCGCGGTGGACGACGAGGCGCAGGTCCATCAGGCGATGGCGAATGATCGCGTGCGCGACGAGGGCGATGAGGATCACGCCGAAATAGGGGCCGATCCAGCTGTACGGCGATCGGCCCGTCACGAGAGGGGTCAAAAGGTTGACAGTGATGGGTACGGGTCCGGTCAAGAGGACTGCGACAACCAAGTAATGCAGTTGGATTCGCCGTTGGCCGCGCGCTTGACGCCACTTTAAGAAACACAGAGCGAATGCGGTGCTCCAAACGGTGATGAAATATGCGGCGAACGCTGGAAAGAGAGGACCGGATCCTCTGATAATACCCTCGTCTGTCCAGTGGGGGCTGTAGACGATCAGAGGCGTCCCCAACGACATGACACAGAAGGCCAGGCCCACGAACAGAATCATGCGCACCCAAGATGATGGTGGCCACCGACTGGGCGCTGGGTATGAATACGCGAAGCCCAAGAGGCTGGCCGGGATGAGACTAGCGCTCGCAAACGTGAATCTACTCCAGAGCTCGAGATGAGTGCCGCTATATAATGCCGCGACACCTGTAATCCATCCGGCGCCCGACAGTGCGAAGGCCGCAAACCATCGATTGACTAGATGGTCCGGGCGCGCACGCCAAACGAATGTTGCGAGCGCGGTCAATGCGACTGCTAGGAGAAGCAGAGACGCATGCATCATGCGGATGCTGTTCCTGGAGAGATGCAGGCGAACTCCACCTTGGCAATTGTCCCGCCGTATGGAACACGAGG
>DATFVL010000220.1 GCA_035260325.1 Candidatus Methylomirabilota bacterium
TGGTGCGGCGCGGGCCGGCGGGCGCCCTGGTGATCGAGACGCCGACGCGCGTCGAGCCGACCGAGGACGACCTCGAGCTGCTGGCGCTCTTCTCCTCCCAGGCCGCGATCGCCGTGCGGAACACGCACGAGCTCGAGCGGCACCGGAGCGGCGCGCTCGCGGCCCTCGGCCGGATGGCCACCCAGGTCGCGCACGAGGTGAAGAACCCGCTCGCCGGGCTCCGCCTCTACGCCCGGCACCTCGAGCAGCGGCTCAGCCGCGCGGCAGACGCCGAGGGCGCCGAGCTCGCCGGGAAGATCGCGACCACCGTGGACCATCTGGCGTCGGTCGTCGCCGAGATCACCACCTTCGGCCGGCCGCCCGAGCTCCACCGCGCGCCGACGCAGGTGCACGACCTGCTCGACGAGTGCCTCGCCCTCGCGGCGGCGCGCTTCGAGGGCGCGGCCGTCGAGGTGGTCCGCAAGTACGACCCCGCGATCCGCGAGGCGCCGCTCGACGCGCGCGGGCTGCGCAAGGCGTTCCTCAACCTGATCCTCAACGCCTTCGAGGCGCTCGCGGCGGGCGGGCGCCTCACGGTGACGACGGCCCTGGCAGCCGACACGGCGACGCTCGCCGTCACGATCGAGGACACGGGCGTGGGCATGACCGACGAAGTCCTCGCGCGCGCGTTCGACCCGTTCTTCACGACGAAGACGGAGGGCACCGGGCTCGGCATGTCGATCGCGCGCTCGGTGGTGGACCTCCACGGCGGGACGCTGACGGTGCAGAGCCGCGTCGGCCAGGGAACCGACGTGCGGATCAAGCTCCCGGTGTCGCGACCGTGAAGCGGGACAGGACCGTGCTGGTGGTGGACGACGAGAAAACGATCACCGACGGCCTCCGCCTGACGCTGGAGGCCGAGGGCTACACGGTCCGCACCGCGGCGAGCGTGCGGGAGGCGCTCACGGGCGTCGCGCAGGCGGAGGCCCACGTCGCGATCCTCGACCTCATGCTGCCGGACGGCGACGGCATCGGGCTCACGCGCGAGCTCAAGCGGCGCGACCCGGCGCTCGAGGTCATCGTCGTCACGGCCTACGGCTCGGTGCGCAAGGCGATGGAGGCGACGAAGGGCGCCGGCGCGTTCTACGTCCTCGAGAAGCCGTTCGATCCCGACGAGCTGCTCGGCCTCGTCAAGAACGCCCTCGAGCATCGCCGGCTCGCCACCGAGAACGCCGACCTCCGCCGCCGGCTCGTCGAGCAGGTCGCCGACAGCGAGATCCTCGGGCAGGCGCCGGGGATGCGGCGCGTGATGGAGACGGTGGCGTCGGTCGCCGAGGCCGACGCCAACGTGCTGATCATCGGCGAGAGCGGCAGCGGCAAGGAGCTGATCGCGAACGCGCTGCACGAGCGCAGCCCGCGCCGCGAGGGGCCGTGGATCAAGATCAACTGCGCGGCGCTGCCCAGGGATCTCATCGAGTCGGAGCTCTTCGGCCACACGAAGGGCGCCTTCACCGGCGCCACCACCGACAAGACCGGCCTCCTGGAAGAGGCCGACGGCGGCTCGCTCCTGCTCGACGAGATCATCGAGATGCCGGTGGACCTCCAGGCCAAGCTCCTGCGCGTCCTCGAGGAGCGCGTCGTGCGCCGGCTGGGCGGCCCGAAGGCCACGCCCGTGGACTTCCGCCTGATCTCCTCCACGAACCGGAGCCCGGAGACTGCGCTCAAGGAGGGCCGCCTCCGCCAGGACCTCTTCTTCCGCATCAACACCGTGTCCATCCAGGTGCCGTCGCTGCGCGAGCGGCGCGAGGACATCCCGGTGCTCGTGAAAGCCTTCCTCGAGCGCTACTGCGCGAAGCACGACCGCACGGTGGAGGGGATCGAGCCCGGGGCGTACCGGCGCCTGCTCGCTTACCCCTGGCCGGGGAACGTGCGCGAGCTCCAGCACGCCCTCGAGCGCGCCGTGCTCGTCACGCGCGGACCGCAGCTCGTGCTCGAGGATTTCCCCGAGCCCTTGCATCGCGCGGCCGGCGAGCCGGGCGCGGCGATCACCATCGCGCCCTCGGAGGTGCCGGCGGGCTCGCTGGAGGAGATCGAGCGCGCGTCGATACTCAAGGCGCTCGAGGCCACCAAGTGGAACAAGCAGGCGGCCGCGGCGCTGCTCGGCCTTAGGCGTCCGACGCTCTATTCCAAAATGCGCAGGCACGGCATTCCCCAGCGCCGGCCGTAGCCCGGCCGTCGCCCGAAACGCGAGCAACTTCCCGGCCCCTGCCCATTTCGTAGGCAAGCGGGGCCCGTTCCGCCACGCGGCCTCGCGCCGCAATTCGCTGATTTCCTGCGCTTCGCGGGGCGCGGATGCGGGCATGGGGGTTGCTTCGCTTGTCCCACCCGGGAGGGTCCGTGATGAAAAAGATCGAGGCCATCATCAAGCCGTTCAAGCTCGACGACGTCAAGGAAGCGCTCACCGCCATCGGCGTCATCGGGATGACCGTGTCGGAGGTGCGCGGCTTTGGCCGGCAGAAGGGCCACACCGAGCTCTACCGCGGCGGCGAATACACGGTGGACTTCCTCCCGAAGATCAAGATCGAGGTCGTCGTCCCGGACCGTCTCGTGGACAAGGTCGCCGAGGTCGTGGCGAACGCGGCCAAGACCGGCAACATCGGCGACGGCAAGATCTTCGTGCACCCGGTCGAGAGCGCGGTGCGCATCCGCACGGGCGAGCGCGACGAGAGCGCGCTCTAGGGGGGCCACCATCGCCCGGACTCTCCCAAGGAGGCTCAACGTGAAGCGACTCGGTATCGCGCTGGCAGTGATGCTGGTGCTGGGCGCCACGGCGGCGGCGGCGCTGGCGCAGCAGCCCGCGGCGCCGGCGGCCCCCGCGGCCCCGGCCGCGCCCGGCGCTCCCGCCCCGGCGCCGTCGAAGATCGACAAGGGCGACACGGCCTGGATGCTGACGTCCTCGGCGCTCGTGCTCCTCATGACGGCGCCCGGCCTGGCGCTCTTCTACGGCGGCATGGTCCGCTCGAAGAACGCGCTGGCCACGCTCATGCAGAGCTTCATCATCCTGGCGGTCATCTCGATCCAGTGGATCCTCTGGGGCTACTCGCTGGCGTTCGGCCCGGACAAGGGCGGGATCATCGGCGGGCTCGAGTGGTTCGGGCTGCGCGGCGTGGGCGCCGAGCCGTACGACGCGTACGCCAAGACCATCCCGCACCAGGTGTTCATGCTCTTCCAGATGATGTTCGCCGTCATCACGCCCGCGCTCATCACCGGCGCGTTCGCCGAGCGGAAGAAGTTCTCGGCGTTCCTGCTCTTCACGGTGCTCTGGGCGACGTTCGTCTACGACCCGCTCGCGCACTGGGTCTGGGGCGACGGCGGCTGGCTCAAGAAGCTCGGCGCGCTCGACTTCGCCGGCGGCACCGTCGTCCACATCTCGTCTGGGATGTCCGCGCTGGTCTGCGCGGTCATGATCGGCAGGCGCCGGGGCTACGGCCACCAGCCGATGCAGCCGCACAACCTGCCGATGACGGTCATGGGCGCGTCGCTCCTGTGGGTCGGCTGGTTCGGCTTCAACGCGGGCAGCGCGCTCGAGGCCAACGGCCTCGCGGTCAGCGCGTTCCTCGCGACGAACACGGGCGCCGCCGCGGCCGCCCTCGGCTGGATGTTCACCGAGTGGATGAGCCGCGGGAAGCCGACCGTGCTCGGCGCGGCGTCGGGCGCCGTCGCCGGGCTCGTCGCGATCACGCCCGCGTCCGGCTACGTCGGGCCGATCTCCGCCCTCGTCATCGGCGCCGTGGCCGGCGCCGTGTGCTACGCGGCGTGCAACCTCAAGTCGAGGTTCGGGTACGACGACTCGCTCGACGTCGTCGGCGTCCACGGCATCGGCGGGACGTGGGGCGCCCTCGCGACCGGGCTCTTCGCCTCGAAGGCGATCAACGATCAGGGGGACAACGGCCTCTTCTTCGGCAATCCGGGGCAGCTCTGGATTCAGTTCGTCGCGGTGATCGCGACGTACGCGCTCGCGATCGTGCTGACGGCGGTCATCCTGAAGGTGGTCGACGCGATCGTCGGGCTTCGGGTGACGGAGGAGGACGAGGTCGCGGGCCTCGACCTCTCGCAGCACTCGGAGACCGCGTATGCGGCGGGCAGCGGGTACGGGGAGCTCGCGACGGGACACGGCGGCGCGTTCGCCGAGGCCCGACCGCGCACCGCTCACTGAGTCCATGGCCGCCGCCGCGGAGGCGCTTGATTCGGGCGGGCCGTTCGCCTAAGTTAGTCGGGCCGCTCACCACACAGACGAGAAGGAGTCTCGCATGACGCCGAAGGACGCTCTCAAGCTGGCCAAGGAGAAGGGCGCCAAGATCGTCGATCTCCGCTTCATCGACCTGCCGGGCCTCTGGCAGCACTTCTCGATCCCGGTGTCCGAGCTGAACGAGGACATCTTCGAGGAGGGGCTCGGCTTCGACGGCTCCTCGATCCGGGGCTTCCAGACGATCGACGAGTCGGACATGCTCCTGATCCCCGATCCGTCGTCGGCGCAGATGGACCCGTTCACCGCCGTGCCGACGCTCGTGCTGGTCTGCAACGTCAAGGACCCCGTCACCGGCAAGTGGTACACGCGCGACCCCCGCTACGTCGCGCAGAAGGCCGAGGCGTATCTGAAGAAGACCGGCCTCGCGGACACGGTCTACATCGGTCCCGAGCTCGAGTTCTTCTTCTTCGACTCGATCCGCTTCGACCAGAACTACAACTCGGGCTACTACTTCATCGACTCCGAGGCCGGGTTCTGGAACTCCGGCAAGGAGGGCACGCTCGAGCAGCCGAACCTCGGCTACAAGCCGCGCTACAAGCAGGGCTACTTTCCGGTCCCGCCGATGGACAAGTTCCAGGACATCCGCTCGGACATGGTCCTGGCGCTCGAGTCGGTCGGGGTCCGCATCGAGGTCCACCATCACGAGGTGGCGACCGCGGGCCAGACCGAGGTCGACATGCGCTTCGACACGCTGACGAAGATGGCCGATAAAGTGATGTGGTACAAGTACTGCGCCAAGAACACGGCGCGGAAGTGGGGCAAGACGGCGACGTTCATGCCGAAGCCGCTCTTCCAGGACAACGGGTCCGGGATGCACACGCATCAGAGCCTCTGGAAGAACGGAAAGAACCTCTTCTACGAGCGGGGCAGCTACGCCGACATCTCGAAGAACTGCCTCTACTACATCGGCGGCATCCTCAAGCACGCCCCGGCGCTGCTCGCGATCATCGCGCCCTCGACCAACTCCTACAAGCGGCTGGTCCCGGGCTACGAGGCGCCGATCAACCTCGTCTACAGCCAGCGCAACCGCTCGGCGTGCATCCGGATCCCGGTGTACTCGAAGTCCGAGGGGGCCAAGCGCATCGAGTTCCGCACCCCGGACAACACCTGCAACCCCTACCTCAGCTTCGCGGCGTGCCTGATGGCGGGCCTCGACGGCATCGCCAACAAGATCGATCCGGGCAAGCCCGTCGACAAGGACCTCTACGAGCTTCCGCCGGCCGAGGCGAAGAAGATCAAGCAGCTCCCGGGCGCGCTCGACATCGTGCTCGACAACCTCGAGAAGTCCCACGACTGGCTCCTGAAGGGCGACGTGTTCACGACCGACCTGATCGAGACGTGGATCGACTACAAGCGGAAGAACGAGGTCGACCCGGTGCGGCTCCGCCCGCATCCGTGGGAGTTCGCGCTGTACTTCGATATTTAGAGCGGCGGGCACCC
>DATFVL010000221.1 GCA_035260325.1 Candidatus Methylomirabilota bacterium
GGGACCCGCCATGTCCCCGCGGTCGCCTCGCTCGCGGGCAGGGGGGCGGGCATCGCGCGGCGCTGGAGCGCCGCGCGCAGAACCTCGTCGCGCCGCCGGCGGAGCTCGAGCGCCCGCGCGGCGAGCCCGTCGTGCAGCCGCGTCAGGTACTCACAGAACGCGCCCGTGAAGAGCGCGGCGGCGCCCTCGACCGGAGCGAACGTCACGCGCGCCGTCGCCATGACCGTCCTTTCGTCAGCGTGTGGCGAAACGGTTTCTTTTCGCATGGCGGGCGAGACGGTGTCAATGGCAGAATGGCCGGCGTTCGACTCCGTGCGGTGCCAGGAGACCCACGATGGCCACGGTGCTGTTCGTCGTGAAGGCGACCATCCGGCGCGACCGGGAAGAGGCGTTCAACCGCTGGTACAACGAGGAGCACGTGCCGCAGGTGCTCCAGTGGAAGGGCCTCGTGAGCGCGCGGCGCTACAAGGCGCTCGAGGGCGAGGACACCTGGCAGTACATGGCGGTGTACGAGCTCCAGGACGAGGCGACTTACCGGCGCCTCGTGGCCTCCGACCACATGAAGGCGCTCCGCGCCGAGTACGACGCGAACTTCGGCGCGGTCAGCCAGCGCGCCCGGTTCGCATACACGCAGGTCTGGCCATAGGGACGCGCCGCGTCCGCGGCATGGGGCGGGGGCGCAAGCTCCGGCGCACGCTCGAGCGCGGCGGGAGCGGCCCCGCGCAGCGGCTCAACGAGGCCCTCGGCGGCTGGGAGGGTGTCAGGATCACGCCGATGTTCGGCCGCTGGGGCTACTTCGTCGGCGAGACGCTGTTCGCGTGCTTCCCGCTCCGCGAGAAGGAGCGCGATCTCTGGATCCGCCTCGGGCCCGCCGACCAGCGCCGGGCCCTCGCCGACGCGCGGATCCGCCCGCACCGGCGCTTCGCGCGCCGGGGCTGGGTCGAGCTCGGTGTGGACGAGCCCGAAGACGTGGGGCGCGCGCTGCGGTGGCTCCGCCGCGCCCACGCGCTGGCGCGTGCCGGCGCGCACATCAACCAGGACAGGGAGGCGTGACGATGGCGAACGTGCTGACCGTGGTCGCGAAGTTGTCGGCGAAGCCCGGCAAGGGCGACGAGCTCGAGACGTTCCTCCGCGAGCAGGTGGCGGCGGTGCGGAAAGCGGAGCCGGACTGCCTCGTCTACCGATTGCACCGGTCCAAGAAGAACCCCGACGTCTTCCTCTTCTACGAGCAGTACCGTTCCGACGCGGCCTTCGACGTGCACCGGAAGGCGCCGCACCTGGCGGCCTTCCGCGAGCGCCGCGATCCGCTCGTCGCCGGTCCCGCGGAGGTGGAGTTCTTCCTCTCCGTCACCGACTGACCCCGGCGGCCGCCGCGTCGGCCGCCGCCCGCGCCGCGGCCTCCTCGCGCGCGCGCGCCTCGATGCGGTCGATCCTCACGAGCGGCACGAGCAGCCACGCGGCCGCGGTGAGGGCCGCCGAGATGAGCACGAGCGGCGTGAAGCCGATCGCGTCGTAGAGGCGCGCGCCGACGTTCTGCGAGAGCTGCGTCCCGGCGTTGTAGACCGACATGAGCAGCGCGAAGAAGGTCGCCTCCACGCGCTTCGGGCACGACTTGGCCGCGAGGTCCAGCAGCGCGAGCTGGGTGATCATCCCGACGCATCCGAACGAGATGTCGATGACGAGCGCCGAGGCCCGGCCGCGATAGACGAGGTAGGCGAGCGTCGCGACGACCCCCGCGCCGATGGACACGTTGATGAGCCACTTGAGCGGGAAGCGCCGCGAGAGCGGGGCATAAATCGCGGCGCCGACGACGCCCGCGCTCGCCGCGAGCGAGCCGAGCGTGCCGATGAACTGCTGGCTGAACCCGAGGGCGTCGGTCTGGTAATAGAGGAACGCCGGGCCGAACGAGGGGCTGAACGTCCAGAAGAAGATGAAGCCCACGACGACCCACATGTCCCGGTGGGCGAGCGCCTCGCGGATGGCCCGGCCCGTCTCGCGTATCGCCTCGGCGTCGAAGCGCGCACGAGGCTCGCGGACGACGAAGACGCCCATCAAGAGCGAGACGAGGGGGAACGCCGCCGCGAGCAGGAAGGCGGTCCGGAGGCTCCGGTGCTCCGCGAGGTAGCCGCCCAGCAAGCCGACGATCACGGACGCCACCGTGATGCACGCCCACTGCACCGACTGGAAGGCGCCGGTGAGGCCGCGCGGCCGGCCGTTCTCGACCATCATCGCGTCGACCAGCACGTCGGTGAAGGCGAGCCCGAGCGCCATGAGCGTGAAGAGGCCCACGCCGGAAACGAGCGTGAAGGTCACGGCGCCCACGCCGGGCAGGACGGCCGTGAACGTCTCGATCGGCCCGTGCGAGATCAGCGCGCCCGAGGCGAGGGCGAGGCCCGCGAAGGCGGCGAGCCCCGAGGTGAGGATGAAGTAGCTCTGCCGCCGGCGCCCGAGGAGCGGCACGAAGTCCGAGAGGAGGCCGTAGGCGGGCTTGATCAGCCACGGGATCGTGCTCAGCAGGAAGAAGTCGGCGACCTGGCCCGCCGTGAGCCCGCGGTCCTTGAGGATGATCGTGATCGTCTGGTTCGGCAGGTACCACATGCCCTGGGCGAAGTAGACGACGCCGAAGAGGGTCGCGAGCCGCTGGGTCTCCGGGGTCTTGAACGGGTTGAGCCGCCGGGCCCACTCGAACATCCGGCCGCCATGATAACCTGTTACGCGGTCATGCCGTCCTCCGTGTGCCCCCACGACTGCCCGTCGTGCTGCCGGCTCCTCGTCACCGTCGAGGACGGGCGCATTACCGCGGTCACCGGAGATCCCGCGCACCCGTTCACGCAGGGCGTGATCTGCGGCAAGGTGCGCGAGTACGCGGAACGAGTGCACTCGCCGCTGCGCGTCGCGACGCCGCTCAGGCGCGTGGGCCCGAAGGGGCGCGGCGAGTTCGCGCGGATCTCCTGGGACGAGGCGATCGGCGAGATCGCGGAGCGCTGGCGCGCGGTCATCCGGGAGCACGGCGCCGAGGCGATCCTGCCCTTTTCCTACGCGGGCTCGATGGGACAAGTGCAGTACCACGCGGGCCACCCGCTCTTCCACGCGCTCGGCGCCTCCCGCCTCGACCGCTCGATCTGCGTGTCGACCGCGTACACCGGGTGGCGCGCGACCGTCGGCGTGGTCACCGGCAACGACTCCGAGCAGATGGTGGGCGCCGACCTCGTCGTCCTCTGGGGCGTGAACGCCGCCTACTCGACCGTGAACGTCATGACGCTCGTGAAGCAGGCCCGCGCCCGCGGCGCGCACGTCGTGGTCGTGGACCCCTACCGCACGCCGACCGCGCAGCAGGGGGACGAGCACCTGATGCTCCGCCCGGGCACCGACACGGCGCTGGCCCTCGCGGTGATGCACGTGCTCGTGGCCGAGGGGCGCCTCGACCGCGACTACATCGAGCGCGCCACGCTCGGCTTCGAGCGCCTCGCCGAGCACGTCAAGGCCTGGTCGCCCGACGCGGTCGCGCCGACCGTCGGCCTCCCCGCGGAGACCATCGCGCGGTTCGCCCGGCGGTACGGCGCCGGGCCGCGGAGCTTCATCCGTATCGGCATCGGTCTCTCGCGCCACGACAACGGCGGCATGGCCTGCCGCACCCTCGCGTGCCTGCCGGCCCTCACGGGCGCTTACGCGGATCCCCACGGCGGCGCGCTCCTTTCCTCGGGCCAGGCGCCCGGGTTCGACTTCCGCGTGCTCGAGCGTCCCGATCTCATGCCGGGCCCGCCGCCGCGCGTGATCAACATGATCCGGCTCGGCCGAGTCCTCACCGACCCGACGCTCGCGCCGCCCGTGAAGGCGCTCTACGTCTACAGCTCGAACCCCGCGGCCGTGTGCCCGAACCAGACGTTCGTGCTCGAGGGGCTCGCGCGGGAGGACCTGTTCACGGTCGTCCACGAGCAGGTGCTGACGGACACGGCGCACTACGCCGACCTCGTCCTGCCCGCGACGACGTCCATGGAGCACGAGGACCTCTACCGCTCCTACGGCCAGTTCACGCTCCAGCTGGCCCGGCCCGTCCTGCCGCCGCAGGGCGAAGCGCTGTCGAACTGGGAGGTCTGCGGGCGGCTCGCGCGCGCGCTGGGCGTGGCCGAGGAGCACTACGCCAAGAGCGTCCCAGCGCTCATCGACGAGTTCCTCGCGCGCGGCGGCGCCCCGGTGCGGGGCATCACCTACGCGCGGCTCCGGCGCGAGGGCTGGGCGCGGCTCGACCTGCCGCGGCCGTACATGCCGTTCGCGCACGGGGCGCCGACGCCGTCGGGCCGGGTCGAGTTCTACTCGGAAACGCTCGCGCGCCAGGGGTTCCCCGCGCTCCCGACCTGGGTACCCCTCGCCGAGGGACCGGAGCGCGCGGAGCTCCTCCGGCGCTTCCCGCTCCAGTGCATCGTGCCGCCGAACCGCTTCTTCCTGAACTCGTCCTTCAGCCAGTCCGAGCGGCTGCGCCGGCGGCAGGGGACGCCGAGCGTGATGGTCGCCGCGCCGGACGCGTCGGCGCGCGGCATCGCCGACGGCGACGCGGTCCGCGTCGAGAGCGCCCGGGGCGCGGCGCGGTTCACCGCGCGCGTGACGGACGCGACGCGGCCCGGCGTGGTCGTGGTCGAGGGGATCTGGTGGCACCGGTTCCATCCGGGCGGGCGCTCCGTGAACGTGCTCACCGACGACCGCGTCACCGACATGGGCGGGGGGCCCGCGTTCCATTCGAACCTCGTCGAGGTCTCGCGTGTCTGAGGCGGCGGGCTACCTCAGGACGCTCTTCCTGCACCCGCCGTCGTACGAGGGCTTCGACGGGGGCGCCGGCTCGCGCTACCAGGCGCGCCGCGAGGTGCGCTCGTTCTGGTACCCGACGTGGCTCGCGCAGCCCGCGGCGCTGGTCCCGGGCTCCCGCCTCGTGGACGCGCCGCCCGCCGATCTCGCGCTCGAGGACGTGCTGCCGCTCGCCCGCGGGTACGAGCTGGCCGTGCTCCACACGAGCACGCCGTCGTTTTCCTACGACGTGAAGGTCGCCGAGGCGCTCCGCGCGGAGAACCCGTGGCTGCGGATCGGCTTCGTCGGCGCCCACGTCGCGGTGAATCCCGAGGACGCGCTCGCCGCCTCCGACGCGATCGAGTTCGTGGCGCGCAACGAGTTCGACTTCACGCTGGAGGAGGTCGCGCGGGGCCGGCCGCTCGAGCGGGTCCGCGGGCTCTCGTACCGTGCCGGCGGCCTGATCCGCCACACGCCCGACCGGCCGGTCCTCGAGGACATGGACGCGCTGCCCTTCGTCGTGGACGTCTACAAGCGCGACCTCACCATCGAAAACTACTTCATCGGCTACCTCCTCCATCCCTACGTGTCGCTCTACACGGGCCGCGGCTGCCGCTCGAAGTGCACCTTCTGCCTCTGGCCCCAGACCGTCGGGGGTCAGCGCTATCGGAGGCGCTCGGTCGCGCACGTCCTCGACGAGATCGCCCTCGCCCGGCGCTACTTCCCGCAGGCGCGCGAGTACTTCTTCGACGACGACACGTTCACCGACGACCTCCCACGCGCCGAGGCGATCGCGCGCGGGCTCGGCCGGCTCGGCGTCACGTGGTCCTGCAACGCCAAGGCGGACGTGCCGTACGCGACGCTCCGGGTTCTCCGGGACAACGGGCTGCGGCTCCTGCTCGTCGGCTACGAGTCGGGCGACCAGCGGATCCTCAACAACGTGAAGAAGGGGCTCCGGCTCGACGTCGCGCGGCGGTTCGCGCGCGACTGCCGCGACCTCGGCATCATGACCCACGGCACCTTTATCCTCGGGCTGCCCGGCGAGACGCGCGAGACGATCGAGACGACGATCCGCTACGCGTGCGAGATCGACCCGCACACGATCCAGGTCTCGATCGCCGCGCCCTATCCCGGCACCGCGCTGTACCGCGAGGCCGTGGACGCGGGCTGGCTCGGCGGGCCCGACCTCGTGGGCGGCCGCGGGTTCCAGCAGAGCGCCCTCGCCTATCCGCACCTGTCGAGCGCCGAGATCTTCGACGCCGTCGAGGTGTTCTACAAGCGGTTCTACTTCCGCCCGCGGAAGCTCTGGGCGCTGGCGTGCGAGATGGCGCGTGACCGCCGGATGCTCGGGCGCCGCCTCCGCGAGGGCGCGGAGTTCTTCCGCTTCCTCGCTCAGCGCGCGCGGTAGGCCGCGAGCGGCCGCGCGGGCGCCTCCGGCGCGGCGATCCCCAGCAGGTGGTCCGCGAGCTCGCCGGCGGCGTGCGGCCGCCGGAGGGCGCGGCCCGCGGCGCGGAGGCCGTCGAGCGCGTCGCGCCGCGCGAGGACGCGCCGCAGCACGCCGCCGAGCTCGGCCGGCGAGCGCGCCGCGAGCGCCACGCCCGCCGCGACGACGAACGCCTCGTTGCGCGCCTCGTGGCCGGGGAGCGAGCCGAAGCAGACGACGGGGAGCTCCGCCGCGAGCGCCTCGGCGAGCGAGAGGCCGCCCGCCTTGGTCACGAGCACGTCCGCGGCGGCCATGAGCTGGCGGACGTTCGTCGCGTAGCCGAGGACCCTGAGCCCGGCGCGCCCGCCGGCCCGCGCGGAGAGCGCGCGGGCGAGGTTCGCGTCCACGCCGGTCACGACGAGGGCTTCGAGCGGCGGGGGCAGCTCGGTGAGCACGCGCGTCACGGCCTCGAGCCGGCCGCGCCCGCCGTCGGCGCCGGCCATCGCGAGGACGACGGGTGCGCGCGGGTCGAGCCCGAGCGCGGCCCGCGCGGCCGCGCGGTCGAGCGGCTCCGCGAACTCGGGGCGGAGCGGGATCCCGGTTGTCACGACCCGCTCGGGGGCGATGCCGCCCGCGACGACCGCGCGCCCGAGCGCGTCGGCCGGGACGTAGTGGACGTCGGCCTCGGGGTGGAGCCACTGGCCGTGGACGGCGAAGTCGCTGAAGACGATCGCGTAGGGCGGCGTCGGGACGCCGCGCGCGCGCAGCACGCCGAGGGCGCCCGCCGGCGTGGGGTGGGTGCACGCCACGCGGTCGGGCCGCTCGGCCTCGAGGAGCCGCGCGAGCCGCGCGCTGCCGAGCCGGTTCGCGTTGAACGTGAGCGCCGACGCGGGCGTCATCCGGTCGCCGGTCCGGTACGCGAGGCTCCAGAGGCCGGGAGCGCGGCGGAGCATCGTGTCGTAGAGCCGCCGGCTCCAGCGGTCGAAGGCCGGGTGCACGAGCTCGCGGAAGTGGTCGACGACGCGCGTCCCGGCGCCCGCGGCGCGGAAAGCCGCGGCGAGCGCGTCGGCGGCGGCGTTGTGGCCGGAGCCGAAGCTCGCCGTCAGGATGAGGACGCGGGGCGCCATCAGGGAGACGAGAGCGCGACGGGCTCGACCTCGGGCTCGCGCAGCGCCGGGCGGGCGCGCGGACCCAGGAGCACGGGCAGCACGATGAGCGCCGCGACGAGGCTCGTCGCGGTGCCGAGGGTGAGCAGGAGCCCCAGCCCGAAGATGCCGCGGTGGTCGGCCACCATGAGGCTGCCGAACCCGACGATCGTCGAGAGCCCGCTCACGAGGACGCCCATCACCGTGCTGCGGGCGATGAGCGGCCCGCCGTGGTCGCGTCCCTCCATGTAGCGGATCACGATGTTGAGGCCGTACTCCGCGGCGGCGCCGAGGATGAGCGGCAGGCCGAAGACGTTCCCCATGTTGAACTTCAAGTCGAAGAAGAACATGAGGCCGCAGGTCCACAGGAGCCCGAGGCCGAGCGGCAGGAGCGCGAGCAGCGTCTCCCGCACGCGCCGGAGCGTGAGGTACGTCACGAGCGAGACGAGGAGCACGGCGTACACCGTGCCTTCCTGGTAGGAGCGCTCCATGAAGCGGATCGCCTCGAACGTGACGATCGGCGTGCCGGTCACCTCCGGGTCCACCGAGCGGAGGTCGGTGATGAAGCGCAGCGCGCCCTCCCGGTCCCAGATGTCCACCGCGGGGTGGATCTGGAGCAGGAAGTGGCCGCGGTCGCTGATGAACTTCCGGCGGAGCTCGGGCGGCACGTCCCGGAGCCCGATGGGCTTCGGGTTGAGGTTCGCCTGGAGCCGCTGGAAGTTCCTCACGAAATCGTTGTAGACCTGGTTCTGGAGCACCGTCAGCGCCGGCTCGCTCACGTCGGGGTCCGTCTGGCGCAGGCGGGTCGCGAGGCGGTCGAGCTCCTCGACGAGGTTCGCGAGGCGCAGCTTCGTCTCGCCCTCCGGCGCCTCGTTCGCCGCGATCCCGAATCGGCGCCGCAGCGTCTCGAGCGCCTCGATGAGCCGCGGAATGTCCACGGGGGTGGGACGCCCGATGCGGATCGGCGCGACGATCGGCGCGAAGTCGCGGATGACCTTCATCTTCGCGGGCTGGTCGTCGGGGATCAGGAGGAGCGCCGAGTCCACCTCCGAGACCGTGGGGAGCCGGCTGAAGGCGGTGTGCTTGCGGCGGAGCTCCTCGAGCGAGTCCGCGCCGGCCAGCGCCGTGAATCCCGAGCGGCCGGCGGTGGCGAGGATCTTGCGCTCCCACACGACGGACTCGGTGCCTTCGGCCTGGAGATTGAGCAGGTTGTAGTCGAACTGGATGTAGGTGAGGCCCCAGAGCGAGAACCCCGTGATCCCGACGGCGAAGACCAGGACCGCCGTCGGGTATTGGGCGAGCCGCTCGAGCAGCGGCACGTGCACCCGCTCCAGCGCGATCGCGCGCGGGATCGCGTTCGCCGGGCGGCCCGCGTGGTGGCGGTCCACGAGCACCAGGATGGCCGGGAAGACGGTGATCATCGCGACCCAGGAGAAGACGATGGCCGTGCCCGCGACGAACCCGAGCTCCTGGACGCCGCGGAACTCGGTGAGGCCGAGCACGTAGAAGGTGCCCGCGGCGGTGACCGCGCCCAGCAGCATGCCGGGCCCGCCGCGTCCCGCCGTGATCTCGATCGCTTCCTTGAGGTTCCGGCCGAGGAACAGCTCCTCCTCGTAGCGGAAGAGGAAGTAGATTCCGTAGTCGATGCCGATGCCGATGACGATCGAGATGAACATGACCGAGAAGAGCGAGAGGTGCCCGATGACGAGCGTCGCGACACCGAGCGACCAGCAGAGGCTCGTGGTGAGCACGAGCAGCATGAGCACGGGCTTGCCGACGCGGAGAAACGCCGCCAGGAGCAGGCCCAGCGTGAGCGCGAACGCGAGGATCGTCGCGTGCTGGCTGTCGCGGAAGGCGGACGTCATCTCGTCGTTGGAGAGCGCGGGCTTGCCGGTGACGCCGACCTCGATGTTCGGGTACTCGCGCCGGAGCTTCGCGATCACCGCCCGGACGCCCTCGATCGCGCGCTGGTCGCCCGTGAAGCTGCCGCGCTCGCTCTCGGGCTCGGCCAGGATGAAGAGGAGCCGCTGGTCGTCCGACAGGAAGTACCCGACGCCCGGGTTGTCGGCGCCGCCCACGGCAAAGAGCGTGCCCCAGGGCGAGTGGTAGGGCGCGGGCCGGTCGAGCCGCGTCGCGATCTGCGCGACGAGGTCCTCGGCGAAGCGGATGTCGAGCGACGACTTGGCGTCGTGGAGGCCGAGGTCGATGAAGGCCGTGACGAACGCGTTGGCGACCTGGGTCGCCACGCCGTCGACGAGCTGGTCGAGGGTCGGACGACCGGCGAAGGCTTCCACGAAGTCCTGGTAGTCGAGGATCTTGTCGCGGATCGCCTCGAGCTTCTCCCGGGAGAGGTAGAGGAGGCCCCGGCCCTCGAAGTGCTTGGGGTCGATGCGGTAGGCGACGCGGGCGAGGGGCACGCGGCGGGCGCGGAGCTCGCGCACGAGGCGGCCCGCGTAGACCGTGGCCTCCGGGAGCGAGGGCGCCTTGACGACGATCGCGAGGTCGTCGAGGTCGCCGAACTCGGCGGCGTACTGCCGGTACTTCTCGACGTAGGGCTGGCCCGCCGGCAGGAGCCGGAGCGCCGACGTCTGGAACGTCATGGTCGTCAGCGTGTAGTCGATCGAGACGAGTGCCAGGAACAGGGCGAGCCCGACCGTCAGCCAGGGCCGGGCGCACGACAGGTGGACGAGCCGCCGGAGGGGGAGGTCGATGCGCCGGGCGACCGCCACCTACTCTTCGCCGGCGATGAACCGCTCGAGCCGGACGCGGGCCGCGTCGTCGGCCCACTGCTCCGGAGGCGACTTCATCAGGTAGGCGGACGGCGCGAGCAGCGCCCCCTTGAGGCCGCGGTCGAGCGCGATCCGGCAGAGGCGGATCGCGTCGATCACGACGCCGGCCGAGTTCGGCGAGTCCCACACTTCGAGCTTCAGCTCGACGTTGATCGGCTGGTCGCCGAAGCCCCGGCCCTCCAGCCGGATGTGGGCCCACTTGCGGTCCTCGAGCCACGGCACGTAGTCGCTCGGGCCGATGTGGACGGCGTCGGCCGGGAGCTCGTGGCCGAGCTGCGAGCGGACCGCGTCGGTCTTCGAGATCTTCTTGGAGGCGAGCCGCTCGCGCTCGAGCATGTTGTAGAAGTCGGTGTTGCCGCCGAAGTTGAGTTGGCTCGTGCGCTCGAGGCGCACGCCGCGGTCCATGAAGAGCTTGGTGAGGACGCGGTGGACAATCGTCGCGCCGAGCTGCGACTTCACGTCGTCGCCGATGACCGGCAGGCCCCGCTCCTCGAACCGCCGCCGCCAGTAGGCCTCGCGCGCGATGAAGACGGGGATGCAGTTGACGAACGCGCAGCCCGCCTCGAGCACCTGCTCGACGTACCACTTGGTGGCCATCTCGCTGCCGACCGGCAGGAAGTTGACGACGACGTTCGTGCGCGTCTCGCGGAGGATGCCGGCGATGTCGGCGGTCGAGCCGGGCGCCTTCGTGATCACCTGCGACAGGTACTGGCCGAGGCCGTCGTGGGTCATCCCGCGCTGGACCGGCACGCCGAGCGCGCCGACCTTCGCGAAGCGCACCGTGTTGTTTGGCGCCTGGAAGATCGCCTCGCCGAGGTCGAGCCCGACCTTGCGCGCGTCGATGTCGAATGCGGCGGAGAACTCGATGTCACCGACGTGGTAGGGCCCGAGCCGCGGGTGCATGAGGCCGGGAATGAACTGGTGCTCGGGCGCCTGCCTGTAGTACTCCACGCCCTGCACGAGCGACGACGCGCAATTGCCGACACCGACGATGGCGACTCGAACGGATCCCACCGGCGCCTCCCTTACCCGACGCGATCGGTACGGCGTGATCGGCGGACGTGATCTCGGGACAGTGTAACATGACCCCCCGCGGCGCCGGGCACGTCGCGTGCGCTCACCGCTGCGAGGCGGGCCGTTCCTGGTGGACGAACTCGTCCTGCTTGGTCTTCATCCTCCGGACGAGCTCCTGGTAGGACGCGGTCGTGATGATCTTGTTGAACTGCGCGCGGTAGTTCGCGATCAGGCTGATGCCCTCGATCACCACGTCGTAGACGAGCCAGCGGTCGCCCCGCCGCAGCATGCGATAGTCCACGGGGATCTCGCTGCCCCCCTTCGTGACGAGCTTCGTGTGCACCATCGCCTGGTCGCCGTCGAGCGTCTCGCCGAGATAGCTGATCCTCTCGCCGCCGTAGAGCTCGATCCTCGAGAGGTACGAGCGCTCGAGCAGGTCGGCGAAGAGCCGGACGAACTCCTCGCGCTCGGCCGGCGTCCGCGCGGCCCAGTGGCGCGCGAGCGAGCGCTTGGCGGTTTCGCCGAAGTCGAAGATGCCGTCCGCGATCCGCCGGACCGCGGCGCGGCGCTCCCGGACCTTGCCCGGCTTCTTGAGCTCCGGGTCCTCGAGCACCTCGAGGACCCGGTCGATCTCCGCCTTGAGCCGGTCCGTGGGCGCCCCGGCCCACGCGCGGGTCGGGGCGAGCAGCAGCAGGACTCCGGCGGCGAGCATGAGCCCGCGGCGGGCCACCGCCATCGCCGCCTCCTACACCTTCCCGAAGATATACTTCGACAGCAGCTCCTCGAAATCGACGGGCGCCTCGACCTCGCGGATGCGGCCGTTCGGCGGGATGATCTTGTCCGAGCCGCCCGGGCTGATCCGCAGGTACTTCTCGCCGATCAGTCCCTTGGTCTTGATCGACGCGATCGAGTCCTCCTGCAGCTTCACGCCTTTGTTGATCCGCAGCGTCACGCGCGCCTGGTAGTCGACCAGGGCGATGTCCTCGACCCGGCCGACCTCCACGCCGGCGATCTCGACGGTCGACCCGGGCTTGAGCCCGCCGACCGACGGAAAGTCCGCGGTGACCTCGTACCCGGCGCCGCCGAGGAACGCGACGCGACCGAGCTTGATCGACAGGTAGCCCAGCGCCACGATGCCGACGAGGACGAAGAGGCCCACCGCGATGTTGATCCGCGTCCGCTCCATCAGGCTCCCTCCGAGTTCTCGGGAACACCCTGGATGAACTGGCGCACGACCCGGTTCGCCGACGCCTGGATGGCCGCCGGCGTGCCGACCTCCACGATCCTGCCGTCGTGGAGCACGGCGACGGTGTCGGCGATCTCGAAGATCTCCGGGATCTCGTGGCTCACCATGACGGCGGTGAACCGGTAGCGGCGGTGGAGGTCGAGGATCAGGTGGTGGATCGTGTTGACGAGCACCGGGTCGAGCCCCGTGGTGGGCTCGTCGAAGAAGACGATCTCGGGCTCGGTGACGAGCGCCCGCGCGATCGCCACGCGCTTGCGCATACCGCCCGAGACCTCCGCGGGATTCTTCGCGCCCATGCCCTCGAGCCCGACCTGGGCGAGCGCGGCCTCGACGCGCTTGGCCACCTCCGGCCGCGGGACCCTGAGCTTCTCGCGCAGCGGGAAGGCCACGTTGTCCGCGCACGACATCGAGTCGAAGAGCGCGCCTCCCTGGAAGACGACGCCGTAGCGCCGCCGGACCTCGTCGAGCGCGGCCCCGCGGAGGCCGGTGATCTCGGCGCCGTCGACGAGCACGCGGCCCGCGTCGGGGCGGAGGAGGCCGAGCAGGTGCTTCAGGAGCACCGACTTGCCGCCGCCGCTCCGGCCGATGATGACGGTGATCGAGCCCGTCGGGACCTCGAGGTCGAGCCCCCGCAGCACCTCCTGCCGCCCGAAGGACTTCGTCAGGCGCTCGACCTTGATCATAAGCCCCGCACCGCCGGACTCACGGCAGCACCGAGCCCATGAAGTAGTCCCAGACGAGGATGAGGACCGACGAGAGGACGACCGCGTCGGTCGTGGCCTTCGCCACGCCCTCGGCGCCGTGGCCAACGTGGAAGCCCTTGTACGTGCACACCCACGTCACGATCACGCCGAACGACAGCGACTTCCAGACGCCCATCATGATGTCCTTCATGTCCACGAACGTCTGCATCTCGCCGAAGTACGTCCCCTGCGAGAGCCCGAGGAGCTCGACGCCCACCAGGTAGCCGCCGAAGATGCCCACCGTGTCGAAGATCGCGGTCATGAGCGGGAACGTCACGAGGCCCGCGAGCATGGACGGCGCCACGAGATAGCGCATCGGGTTCAGGGCCATCACGGTGAGCGCGTCGATCTGCTCCGTGATGCGCATGATGCCGATCTCGGCGGTCAGCGCCGAGCCGGCGCGGCCCGTCACCATGAGCGCCGAGAGCACCGGACCGAGCTCGCGGATGAGCGAGAGCGCGACCGCGGGGCCGAGGTACGCCTCCGACCCGAAGCGGACCAGCGTCAAGTACACCTGGAGGCCGAGCACCATCCCGGTGAAGCCGCCGGTGAGGAGGATGATCAGCAGCGAGCGGTATCCGATGTAGTGGATCCGGTCGACGAACGCCCAGAGCTTGAACGGCGGCGAGACCAGCGTCCCGAGCGCCTCGGCGAGGAACGTCCCGAAGCGGCCCAGCGACTCCACGACCTCGTTCGCCCACAGGCCGAGCGAGTCGAGCGTGCGCAGCGGCAGCGGGAGCGGCCGGTCGTTCATCGCTGGGCGCTGCGGTACACCCCCAGCGCCCAGAGGGGGAAGCACTTCGCGTACAGGTGGTACTTGAGATAGAAGACGCGCGGGAATCCCGTCCCGTTCCAGAGTCCGTCGTCCCAGGAGCCGTCCGGGCGCTGGGTCTTCAGCAGATACTCGACGCCGCGCTCGACGGCGACGCCGCTGGTCCGGCCCGCCGCGAAGAGCGCGAGCAGCGCCCACGCGGTCTGGCTCGGCGTCGACTCGCCGACCCCGGCGAACTCCGGGTCGTCGTAGCTCTCGCACGTCTCCCCCCAGCCGCCGTCCCGGTTCTGGCGCCGCTCGAGCCAGCGCACCGCGCGCTGCACGTACTCGTGGCGGGGGTCCTCGCCGATCGCGCCGAGGCCGCGGAGCACCGACCAGGTGCCGTAGATGTAGTTCACGCCCCAGCGGCCGTACCACGGGCCGTCGTGGCGCTGGGTGTGGCGCAGGAAGTGGATCGCGCGCCGCGCGGGCTCGAAGCTCGTGTCGTAGCCCAGCGTGCCCAGGAGCTCGAGGCCGCGCCCCGTGAGGTCCTCGGTGGAGGGGTCGAGCAGCGCGCCGTGGTCGGCGAAGGGGATGTTGTTCAGGTAGAGGCGGTTGTTATCGGCGTCGAACGACGCCCAGCCGCCGTCCTCGCCCTGCATGCCGAGGAACCAGCCGAGGCCCCGCTCCTTCGCGGCCTGCGCGGCGTCGCCGTCCACCCCCGGCACCTTCTCGAGCGCCATGAGGACCATCCCGGTGTCGTCGAGGTCGGGGTAGAAGTCGTTGCGGTACTGGAACGCCCAGCCGCCGGGCTTGACGTGCGGTCGCTTGACCTGCCAGTCGCCCGGCACGAGCACCTGCCGATCGATCAGCCACTCGGCGGAGCGCCGGAGGGCGGGGTGCTCACGCTCGAGGCCGCTCTCGACCAGCGCGTTGATCGTGAGCGCGGTGTCCCACACCGGCGAGGGGCAGGGCTGGTAGTGGATCTCCTCGTCGGTCTCGACCGCGAGCGCCTCGATCTCCTTCAGTTGTCCCATGACGAGCGGGTGGTCGTCGGGGTAGCCGAGCAGCCGCATCGCGAGGATCGAGTTCGCCATCGCGGGATAGATGCCGCCGAGGCCGCCGGGCACGGCGAGCCGCTCCTCGAGCCACGCCCGGGCCGCCTCGATCGCGCGCTTGCGGAGCGGGCGCTTCGTGAAGCGCTCCCAGATCTTCAGGCCGTCGTCCACCGCGACGAAGAAGTTCTTCCAGAAGAGCTTGCGCCAGGTGAAGGGCTCCGGGACGCGTGGGAAGCGGAGGCTCGTCATCTCGCGCGACTCGGGCCACAGCTCGTCGAGCGCCAGGTGGGGCGGCAGCCACTTCACGGGCTTGCGGTCCATGATGATCAGGAGCGGCACGATCACCGTCCGCGACCAGTACGAGACCTCGTAGATGTTGAAGAGGAAAAACGGCGGGGGCAGCAGCATGATCTCGACCGGCATCGCCGGCACGCCGTTCCAGTCGTACTCGCCGAAGAGCGCGAGCAGGATCTTGGTGAAGACGTCGGCCCGCACGGGGCCGCCCATCTCGCGGATGCGCTCGCGCGCGGCGACCATCGCGGGCTCGTCCGCGCTGACGCCGGCCAGCTTCATGCCGAAGTACGCCTTGATCGTGGCCGACAGGTTCGCGGGCCCCTCCTCGAACAGGTTGAAGCCGCCGTCGGGGAGCTGGCGCCGGTGGAGGTACCGGACCGCCTTGGCCTCCTTCTTCCGGTCCACGCGATCGATCAGGTGGCAGAGGAGGAGGTACTCCGACGTGATCGTCGTGTTGGCTTCGAGCTCGCCCACCCAGTGACCGTCGGGTGCCTGATGGGCGAGCAGCCACGCCTGGGCTCGAGCGATTGCGCCGTTGAGGGCCACCACGAGGGCTGATGGTAACATGCGGTCTCGTCGAGTGAAAATGCCCTCATGGATCTGGTGCTCGGAACCCTGACGCTCCGCCCGTACGTGTTCGCCTTCCTGGCGCTGTTCGTCGCCGCCGGGAGTGCGGACCTCGGCTGGCGGCGGACCACGCTCTTCGGGGTCGTGGTCTGGCCGATCGCCTGGCTCGCCGAGTTCTCCTCGACGCGCACCGGGTTCCCGTTCGGGATCTACC
>DATFVL010000222.1 GCA_035260325.1 Candidatus Methylomirabilota bacterium
CGTCGGCGCCTCGGTGGGCGAGCCAGAGGCCGAGCGCGACGCAGGCGAGCCCGAGCAGCGCGAGCGCGGAGATCGCCTCCCCGAGCAGCCACGCGCCCAGGCCCGCCGCCGTCATCGGGCTCAGCGCGAGGAACATCGTGACCTCGGTCGCGGGCGCGTGGCCGAGCGCCCAGAGCCAGAGGTAGTAGCCGACGCCGCTCCCGACGCCGATGAAGGCGACGGCGAGCCAGCCGCCCGGAGTGAAGCACGGCAGCGCGTCGTAGAAGCCCTCGCCCGCGGCGAGGAGTGCTAAGAACCCGACCGAGGCGAGCATCGCGAACGCGCTCACGGGTAGCGTCGGATATTTCCGCAGATAGGGCCGGTAGAGGACGCTGCAGACTGCGCCGCTCGCCGCCGCGAGGAAGACAGCGAGCTCGCCCGCCCACCCGCCCGTCGCGCCGTCACGCTGCACCGCCTTCTCCCCGAGCGCCAGCCCGACGCCCACGACCGTCAGCAGGACCCCGAGGATCTTCGCCGGCGTCAGCCGCTCGTGACCGAGCGCCGCGGCGACGACCATCGTGAGCAGCGGGAACGTCGCGAAGATCAGCGCGGCGCGCGCGGACGGAATGAACTTGAGGCCGTAGTTCAGGAGGGCGATCAGGAGGCCGAACTGGATGATGCCGAGGAGCGCGATGGCCGCGAGGTCGCGCCGCTCGAACCGCGTGCGCGGCACCGAGAGAAGCACGGGCGGCAGCAGGCAGCAGAACCCGATGGCGTAGCGCAGGAGCGCGAGCGAGGCGGGGCCCGTCTGATCCACGACGTAGCGCGTGGCCACCATCGCCGAGCCGACCTGGATGCCGGTCGCCGCCGCCGCGGCGGCGGCCAGAAGTCTCACAGCGGGAGCTCCCACGTCTCGCCGACCAGGTCGTGGCCGAAGCTCGTATGCCGTTCCTTGTGGACCAGGCGGAAACCGGCCGCCCGGTAGATGCGCCGGGCGGCGAGCAGCACGCTGTTGGTCCAGAGGGTGATCTTGCGGTAGCCCGCCTGCCGGGCGAAGCGCACGCATTCGTCCACGAAGCGCGCGCCGATGCCGAGCCCGCGCGCCTTCGGCTCGACCAGCATCAGGCGCAGCTGCGCCACGGTCTTCGAGCGCTTGACGAGGAACACGGAGCCGACGATCTCGCCGTCCCGCTCGGCGATCCAGCAGCGCTCCCGCTTCGGGTCGTAGCGCTCGACGAACCTGGCGACGATCCCCGCGACGAGCCCCTCGAACCGCTCGTCCCAGCCGTACTCCTGGGCGTAGAGCGCGCCGTGGCGGTGGACGACCCAGCCCATGTCACCGGGCTGGTGGGGCCGGAGGAGGTACGGCGCCTTCGGCTCAGGGGGGGCGCCGAGCAGTCCCTCGATCGTGCGCATCGCCTCGAGCACGCGCCGCTGGCCGGCCGCGGGGAGCCTGCCGAGCATGGCGCCGATCTCGTCGTGGGAGCGCGCCTGGAGTGGGGCGAACGCCTTCCGGCCCCTCTCGGTGAGCGAGAGGAGGGTCTGCCGCCCGTCGGCCGTCGAGGGCGTGCGGCGGATCAGGGCGCGCTTCTCGAAGCCGCGCACGAATGCGGCTCAGGTAGCCCGCGTCGAGCCCCAGCTCGCGGCCGAGCTCGGTCGCGGTCGGCTCCGCGCGGTGGGCGAGCTCGTAGAGCACGCGCACCTCGGTCAGGGAGAAGGGGCTCTCGAGATAGCCGTCGTGGAGCAGGCCGATCCGCTTGGTGTAGAAGCGGTTGAAGCGCCGCACCGCCGCGACGCGCTGGTCGAAGCTCGACTCGCCCACCGTCACCCTCCCGGCGCCCCCCGGGGGCTGGGTGACAATGTCAACGATCTATTTGACTAAGTCAAGTGTCGCGAGACCTTGAGCCCCCGGAGGAATTCCGCGCGGGCCTGGCCGCCGGCCATGACGAAGGAGAGGTCGCTGCCGCAGAGGACGAAGCGCGCGCCGACCTTGACGTACTTCTCCATGGTCGGGTGGTCGTAGATCCCGCCCATCCCCGGGTGCTTGCCGTGCCGCGTGCAGGCGCCGATGACCGTCTCGTAGGCGCGCAGCACCCGGGGGTCGTCGTACTTGCCGGGGATGCCCATCTCGAGGGTCAGGTCGTTCGTGCCGATCAGCAGCACGTCCACGCCCGGCACGGCCGCGATCGCGTCGGCGTTGTCGATCGCCGCCGGCGTCTCGAGCATCATCACCAGCAGCGTCTCGCGGTTGACGATGGCCGTGGACTCGGCGCGCGGGTAGGGGCGGAACCCGAGCTGCGCCATGGGACCGCCGAGCGAGCGGTGGCCCATCGGCGGGTACTTGCAGTTCTCGACGAGCTCCCGCGCGTGCTCGGCCGTGTCCACGTGCGGGAAGACGATCCCCATCGCCCCGGCGTCGAGGAGGCGCGTCGCCAGGTAGTGCTCGTAGCCCGGCACGCGCACGAGCGGCGTCACGCCCGCGTCGTGGCACGCCACCGCGATCTGCGCCGCGGTGTCGATGCCCATCGTGTTGTGCTCCATGTCGAGGAAGGCGAAGTCGTAGCCGCACGCGGCCAGCACGCGCCCGATCTCGACCGTGCGCGCCTGCCGCAGCGCCATGCCGAGCGCCAGCTGGCCCGCGGCCAGGCGCTCTCGCACCTTGTTCGGAATCGCCGTCATGCTCGCCTCCTCGGGAAAAGAGTCACGTCGTCGGGCGCGATCAGGTCGGGCGCCCGCCAGCCGTCGAGATCATACTCGGCCAGGCAGCGCCCGGCGAACTCCTTGAAGCGCGCCGCCTGCCCGCTCGTCTGCGCCATCTGCCACGTGAGGAACCGGATCGTCTCCGGGGCGCCCGCGTAGTTGCGCTCGTACAGCTCGTGCCGCCCGCCGAACTCCGTGCCGGTCGCGTCCCACAGGAGCTTCATGAGCTTGATGCGCTCGACGGCGTCGGTGCCGTCGGAGCCGCGCAGGTACTTGTCGAGATAGGGCCGCAGCGCGGGCGTCCGGAAGTCGGCCGCGTGCGAGTTCAGGTAGATCAGGCCGCTGCCGAGGATGCTCTCCGTGATCTCCTTCACGCGCGGATACCCGATGGTCGCGAACAACCGGTACGCCTGCGCGTACTCCGGGTTCGGCAGCACGGTGTCGCCGACCCACGGAACCGGGGTCCGCGCCATCGCGTCGCTGAGCCCCCAGAAGAGGTTGCGCCACGCGATCGCCTCGCCGATCGAGCCCTGCACGTGACGCTCGGCGGCCGAGCCGACGGCGTCCGCGGCCCGGAGGAGGAGGCCCGTGATGAAGTCGAGCTTGACCGCCAGGCGCGTGCAGCCGTGGAGCATGGCGCGGGGGAAGAACCCGGAGTGCTGGAAGAAGGTGTTGGACTTCTCCACGTCCTCGTACACGAAGACGTTCTCCCAGGGCACCAGCGCGTGGTCGAGGACGAGGATCGCGTCGTTCTCGTCCATGCGGCTGCTGAGGGGATAGTCGAACGGGCTCCCCATCACGTCGGCCGCCATGGCGTAGGACGGGCGGCAGATCAGCTTGACCCCCGGCGTGTCCATGGACGCGATGAACACCGCGGCGAACTGCTTCGTCTTGATCGGCGTCGTGCTGGGATGCGCGATGAAGTTCGCGTGCGTGAGCGCCGAGCCCGTGGCGACGACCTTCGCCCCGCTGACGACGAGCCCGGCGTCGGTCTCCTTCTCCACGTGCACGTAGACGTCGGCCACCTCGTCGGGCGGGCGGTGGCGGTCCACCGGCGGCTGGACGAGGGCGTGGTTCAGGAAGAGGACGCGCTCCTGCGCCATGCGGTACCAGCGCCGGGCGTTGTCCTGGTACGGGGCGTAGAACTCGGCGTTGGCGCCGAGCGTGGCGAGGAACGACGCCTTGTAATCGGGCGACCGCCCCATCCAGCCATAGGTCAGCCGCGCCCAGGCGGCGATCGCCTCGCGCGCGGCGACGAGCTCGGCGACGCTCGCCGGCGCGCGGAAGTACCGATGGGTAAAACCGCCCGACCCGGTATCGGTCGGGCACGTCAACACCGGCTGGCTCGCCGGATCGTGGAGCGCGTCGTAGAGACGCGCCAGCATGCGGGCCGGGTTGCGGAAGGCGGGGTGCGCGGTGACGTCCTTGACCCGCTCCCC
>DATFVL010000223.1 GCA_035260325.1 Candidatus Methylomirabilota bacterium
ACCCGCCACCGCCTACAACGTCGTCGCGCTACGCAACGTCTTCAGCCCGGCGCGCTCGGAGGGCCCGGCGACGGTGACGGGCGGCCCCGCCGCGTTCGGCGCCGCGAAACCGAACCTCTACGGCGTCGTGCTCCGCGACCAGAACCCGATCGCGTACCTCGAGGATCCGCTGACGAGGCGCGTGGCGGGGTACCGTATCGGCGACGCAATCGCCGGAGGCACGCTGCAGACGATCGACGCCGACCGCGTGGTCATCGCGCGGCCCGAGGGCCCGATCGACGTGAAGCTGCGCGATCCGTCGAAGCCGCGGGCGCCGACGGCTCCTCCCGTTCCCGCGCCGGGCGCCGTCGCGCCCGGAGCCCTGCCGCCGGGCGTCCCGCCCGGCGTGCTGTCGCCTGGCGCCGTCGGTCCGGGTATGGTGCCTCCGGGCCAGCCGTCCATCATCATTCCGGGCGCTCCCGTGCCGCCGTCCATCCTGGCTCCGGGACGCATCGCGCCGCAGCTCCCGCCCGGCGCCCCCGGCACGGGGGTGGGCCCGTTCGGCTTCCCGGGCGGGCGCCCGTCGCCGAGCCTCGGCCGCCGCACGCCCGTTCCGCCGATCACCGGGGCGCCGCCGGCGCCTCAGCAATAGCGTGCTGACGCGGGCGATCGCCCTCGTGACCCTCGTGGCCTTCGTCGCGGGCTGCGCGGGGCCGGCGGCGAAGCCGAAGCCTGCGCCATCGCCGCCGCCGGCCGCGGTCGTGCCGGCCCCGCCGCCGCCCACGCCCGAGCCGTTGCCGTTGCTGCCGCCCGCGTCCATCGGGCCGCGTCCGGCGACGCCACCGGCCGAGCCGCCGAAGGTGGCCGAGCCCGTGACGCCTCCGCCGCCCCCGCCGACCGTGCCGGAAGTCCCGCCGGCGCAGCGCGGGCGCTTCATCGTGCTGAACTTCGACAACGCGGACATCGAGACCGTCATCCAGGCCGCGAGCGAGATCGTCGGCTTCAACTACGTGCTGGGGCCGGGCGTCGGCGGCAGGAAGGTCACAGTCCAGACCTCGGGGCGCATCGCGCAGGAGGACGTCTTCGGCGTTCTGCTGGCGATCCTCGAGGTGAACGGTGTCACGGCCGTCAAGGCCGGCAACCTCTACAAGATCGTCACCATCGAGGGCGCGCGCGAGCGCGCGGTGCCGACCATCGTCGGGCCGCGGGCCGATCCCCGGCGCACGACCGACGAGGTCATCACGCAGATCGTGCCCCTGCGCTACTCCTCGGTGACGGACCTCTCGACGCTCCTCCGGCCGCTCATCTCGACGCGCGGCTCGCTCATCGCCCACCGCGAGACGAACGTGATCATCCTGACCGACACGGCGTCGAACGTGGCGCGGCTCCTCGACATCGTGCGCCTCGTGGACGTGCAGGTGGCGCTGGAGGAGCTGCAGATCATCCCGGTCAAGTTCGCGGACGCCACCCAGCTCGCGGGCATCCTGAACCAGCTCTTCGCGAGCGGCCGCATCCGCTCCCTGGCGCCGGGCGTGCCGCCGGTCGTCACGCCGCCGGCCGTGCCCGGCGCGCCCGCCGCCCCGCAGCAGCCCGGCGCCGCCGCCGAGCGCCCGCCGCTCATCATCGCCGAGCAGCGCTCGAACTCCCTCATCGTCCACGCCAAGAAGCACGAGATCGAGACGATCAGGGGCCTCATCGGCCAGCTCGACGTGAACATCTACGGCGGCCGCCGCGTGTTCGTCTACTACGCGGAGAACGCCAAGGCGAAGGACCTCGCCTCGACGCTGAACCAGATCTACGGCCGCGAGGCCGGCGCCGCGACCCCGGCGCCCGCCGCGCGCCCGGGCGCCTACCCCACCCCGCCCCCGCCGCCGCCCGCGGCCGCGGGCGCGACCGCGGTGGGCGAGGCGAGTCTCACCGAGGGCCAGCTGCGCTTCATCGGCGACGAGGTGACGAACTCGGTGATCGTGACGACCTACCCGCGGCTCTGGCAGGAGATCGAGGGGACGATCAAGCAGCTCGACAGGATGCCCCGCCAGGTCCTGATCGAGGTGCTCGTGGCCGAGATCACGCTGACCGACGACATACGCCTCGGCATCGACTGGGCGATGCGCCAGGGGCGGTTCAACGTCGGCGGGGCGTTCGCCAACACGACGAGCCCGGGGACCACCATTCCGACGTCGCCGGGACCCGGTAGCGGCACGCTGTCCTTCCCGGCTCAGCTCGGCGGGCCGGCGTCCTTCTTCGGCCCGATCGGGCAAGGCCTGACCGCGTTCACGTTCCAGTCGGACAACTTCTTCGCGATCCTCAACGCGCTGGCCGCCGACAACCGCGTCAACATCGTCTCCAACCCGCACGTGCTCACGTCGGAGAACAAGAAGGCGGTCATCAACGTCTCGACGTCCGTGCCGGTCATCACGGGCCAGCAGACGAGCACCGTCAGCACGCCCGGCACGACGGGCGGCAGCACGAGCACGACGATCACGACGGGCGGCGTGAACCAGACGGTCGAGTACAAGGACGCGGGCGTGATCCTCACCGTCACGCCGCGCATCGGCGAGCGCGGCACGGTGGCCCTCGACGTGAAGCAGGAGGTCAACTCCGTCGGCAACAACGTCCCGCCGACCAACTCGCCCTCGTTCATCAAGCGCGAGGCCGAGACGTCCGTGGTGCTCCTGAACAATCAGACGCTGGTGCTCGGGGGCCTCATCCAGGACAAGGTGACGATCAGCGATCGGGGCATCCCGTTCCTGAAGGACATCCCGCTGATCGGCCTCCTCTTCGGCTTCAAGCAGCGGACCGTCGAGAAGACCGAGCTGCTCCTGCTGATCACGCCGCGCGTGATCGGCACCGCGCTCGACGCCGCGAAGCTCACCGAGCAGATGCGGCGCGCGACGCCCGAGCTGAACGAGACGATCAAGCGCGGCCCGCGGCCGCCGACCAACGCGCCGCCGCCGTCCGCGCCCGCGCCGGCGCCCGCTCCCGGCGGCGCCGCCCCGGCTCCCGTGCCGCCCGGCGCAGCCGCGCCTCCGCCTCCGGCGCCGCTCCCTCCGGTCACGCCGCCGCCCGCGCGGCCAGGGCCAGCACCCGCCCCGTCGCAGTAGCGCCGCGTCGCCGCCGCGCGGCTACCAGCGGACGAGCGTCGCGCCCCAGGAAAAGCCGGTGCCGAAGGCGGCCAGCAGGACGAGGTCGCCGTCCTTGACCAGTCCGGCGCGGACGGCTTCGTGGAGCGCGATGGGGACGGAGGCGGCGGCGGTGTTGCCGTAGCGCTCGACGTTGTTGTAGAGACGCTCGGCCGGGATCCCGAGCCCCGCGCCCACCGCCTCGATGATCCTGAGGTTCGCCTGATGGAAGACGAAGCGGTCCACGTCGCCGACGCCGATGCCGTTGGCGGCGAGGCACTCGAGGACGACCTCCTTGAAATGGCGCACGGCCTGGACGAACACCTGGCGGCCGTTCATGCGCGGCCGCGCGCGGTCCTCGTCGATCTTGCGCTTCGAGACGGGCGGGAACGTGGACGAGCCCCACAGCTCGCCCGAGAGCCCGTCGAGCGTCGTGCCGTCGGTGTGGAGGTGGCTCGAGAGGACGCCGCGCGGTCCCGGCTCGGCGCGCAGGACGCAGGCCCCCGCGCCGTCGGCGAAGAGCACGGCCATGTCGCGCCCGAGATCGGTGTAGTCGAAGGCGGACGAGAGCAGCTCGGCGCCGATCACGAGCACCTGCTGGTACATCCCGCCGCGCATCATCTGGTCGGCGATGGCGAGCGCGTAGACGAAGCCGGCGCACCCCTGCTGGAGGCTGATCGCCGGCGTCGCCGTGAGGCCGAGCCTCCCCTGGATGACGCAGCCCGTGTGCGGATAGGCGTAGTCCGGCAGCGTCGAGGAGGCCACGAGGCAGTCCACCTCGCGCGCCGTGATGCCGGCGCTCGTGAGCGCCATCTCCGCCGCCTCCACGCCGAGGTCGCTCACCGTCAGCGTGGAGTCGATCTTGCCGTCGAGGCCGTCGGCGAAGACCGACTTCATGAAGGCGGTCTTGTCGGGCGCCTCGGCGAGGCGCTGGAGCATGCGGTAGGTGTCGGGCGACACGCGGCGCTCGCGGATGCCGGTGCGCTGGACGATCCACTCGTCGCTCGTCGCCATGCAGCGCGCGAGGAGGTGGTTGTCCACCACGCAGGGCGGCACGGCCATGCCGGTGCCGACGATGCGGTTCACGTCAGCGCCTGCTGAATCGCGGCGGGCGCTTGTCGAAGAACGCGGCGACCCCTTCCGCGTGGTCCTCGGAGGCGATCGCCAGCCCCTGGGCGAACGCCTCCGCCTCGAGCGCCGCGGCGAGGTCGCTCGTGGCCGCGCGGTTCAGCAGCTGCTTGTCGAGGCGCAGCGCGAGCGGCGGGCCCGCGGCGATCTTCTCGGCCAGCGCGCGCGTCGCCGCCGCCAGCTCCGCCGCCGGCACGACGCGGTTCACGAGGCCGATCCGCGCCGCCTCGGCGGCGTCGATGACGTCGCCGGTGAGGACGAGCTCCTTGGCGCGCGCCATGCCGACCACGCGCGGCAGGAGCCACGTGCCGCCGCCGTCCACGGCGAGCCCGATCTTGCAGAAGAGCTCGCCGAACTTCGCGCGGTCGGAGGCCACGATCAGGTCGCAGCAGAGCGCCAGGTTGGAGCCCGCGCCGACGGCGTAGCCGTCCACCATCGCGATGGTCGGCAGCGGATAGTGCACGAGGCGGAGCACCATCCGGTTCAGCATCTCGACGCGCCCGCGCCCCTCGGCGGCCGTGTGCCGCTGGCGCATGGTCTTCACGTCGCCGCCCGAGCAGAAGTGGCCGCCCGCGCCCGTCAGGACGACCACCCGGGAGGTCGGGTCGGCCTCGAGCTCGTCGAGGACGGCGAGCATCTCGCGCCGCATCGTCATGTCCAGCGCGTTCCGCGCCTCGGGCCGATTCATGGTGATCGTGGCGATGCCGCCCGCGCGCTCGACCAGGAGAGTCTCGTATCCCACGGTGGGCTCCTTCCTCGCGTTACGTCGCCACGTCTCGCAGCGTCTTCGGCGCCATGACCGGGCCACTATAGCCGAGGGCCCGGCGGCCGGCAAATCAGCGCGCGGCGTTGTCGAAGCGCTGCAGCACGCCCTTGCCGTCCGGACGCGGCAGCTCCTCGAACCGCCCGCGCGTGTAGCGCCCGAGGACTCGGCGCCAGAACGCCTGCGCGTCGACGTTGCTCGCGAGCTCGCAGAGCTCCCACTTGCCCGGGAACATGTCGAAGACGCGCGTGGCGGCGCGCTCGCCCACGCCCCGCCGGCGGTAGCGCCGCAGGACGAAGAACTCGCTGATCTCCCGCGTGCCCCTGCCCGCGAAGTGCGCGCCGTCGCGGATCAGCACGAAGCCCGCGAGCCTCCCGTCCAGCCGTACGAGAAACGACGTCCGTGTCCGGTCCGTCCAGAAGCGCGCGATCCTCGAGGCGCTCCCGTACCGCCCGTCGTCGCCGATGTTCCAGCCGTCGATCGCGGCGAAGTCGTAGAGGTAGAGCTGCATGAGCCGGCGCAGCACCGGCCGGTCGCCGGCCCGCGCCTCCCGGACCTCGACGGTCATCGCGCGCCTCCGCGTCATCCCGCCGCGCCCATGCTACGCTGGATGCGTCCGTCCCGTCGCCATGAACCCGATCCTCCAGTGGCTCGTCGTCCACACGCTCGGCCGGCGCGAAGCGCGCCGGTGCCCGAAGTGCGGCCGGCGGCGGCGCGTGAGGTGGCGCCACCGCGGGCGGTCGGTGGGCTGCCGGCGCTGCGGGACGCTGCTGCCCCCGGTCCGGGCGCGGGCGTGAGCCGCGCCGTGGTAGGCTCGCCGTCATGAAGCTCGCGCGGACGCTCATCGGCATGGTCCACCTCCCCCCGCTGCCCGGCAGCCCGCGCTGGGAGGGCTCGATGGAGCGCGTCGCGGCCGCGGCGCTCGCCGACGCGCGGGCGCTGGTCGAGGGCGGCATCGACGCGCTCCTCGTCGAGAACTACGGCGACGCGCCCTTCACCACGGGCCGCGTCGAGGCGGCGCCGGTGGCCGCCATGGGCGTGATCGTGGCCGAGCTGCGCCGCGCGTTTCCCGGCACCCCGCTCGGCGTCAACGTCTTGAAGAACGACGCGCGCGCGGCCCTCGCGATCGCCTGCGCCGCCGGCGGCCGTTTCATCCGCGTGAACGTCCACGCGGGCGCGGTGGTCGCCGACCAGGGGATCGTGGAGACCGACGCCTACCACACGCTGCGCGACCGGCGGCTCCTCGGCGCCGACGTGAGGATCTTCGCCGACGTCGGCGGCAAGCACGCGCAGCCGCTCGTGCCCGTCGAGCTCGAGCAGACCGCGCGCGACCTCGTCCACCGCGGCCTCGCCGACGCGCTCGTGGTCTCGGGCCCCGCGACCGGCCAGGCGACGCCGGTCGCCGACGTCAAGCGCGTGCGCGTCGCCGTGCCCGACGTGCCGCTCCTCGTCGGGAGCGGCGTCACGCCCGAGACCGTCGGCGAGCTCCTGTCGCTGGCCGACGGCGCGATCGTCGGCACGTACGTGAAGGCGCAGGGCGACGTGCGCCGGCCCGTGGACCCGGCGCGCGTGGAGAGGCTCGTTGCCGCGGCT
>DATFVL010000224.1 GCA_035260325.1 Candidatus Methylomirabilota bacterium
GGCTCGACATCGCGCTCGTCCAGGGCGAGGTCGTCCACGAGGCGCTCGCCGGCGTCGGGCGCCCGCCGGCGAAGCTCCGGATCCTCGCGGCGATGTATTCGACGCCCGGGATGTTCGTCGTCCGGGCCGACAGCCCCTACCGCGCGATCGCCGATCTCCGCGGCAAGCCCGTCGCCTTCGGCGCGCGGGGCTCGGGCCTGGTCATCCTCGCGCGCTACGTGCTCGACGGCCTCGGCCTCGACCAAGAGCGCGACTTCCAGGCCGTGTACCTCGACCGCGCGGGCGACGGGCCCGCGATGGTGCTGGACGGGCGCGTCGCGGCGCTCTGGGGCGGCGGCCTCGGCTGGCCCGGGTTCGGCGCGGTGGCGGGAGCGCCCGGCGGCGCGCGGTTCATCGCGCCGGGCGCCGACGAAATCGCGCGCATTCTGGCGAAGCACACGTTCCTCAAGCCGATGACGGTCCCCGCCGGCGCCTACCCGGGCCTCGACGCGCCGCTCCCGTCGGTCGGCTCGTGGAGCTTCATCCTGACACGCGCGGACCTGGCCGACGACGTCGCGTACCGACTGGCGCGCGCGCTCCACACCGGCGAGGCGAAGCTCGGGGAGCGCCTGCCCCAGGCGCGTGAGACCACGGCGGTGAACACCCTCGCGGCCGCGCCGCGGCGCGAGCAGATCCACTCGGGCGTGCTCCGCTACCTGCGCGAGATCGGAGTCGCCCGCTGAGGCGGCGCCGGCGCGCGCCTCAACCCGACAGACAGACGAAGCGGATCGCCGAACGCCTCGCCCTCAGTTCCCGCAGACGCTGCGCGATGGCGGTCGACACCGGGGAGCCCGGGAACGTCGTGAGGAACTCGTCGAGCTCCCGTTCCACCGACGCTGCGTCGCCGCACGCGCACGTGGACTGCGCCACGCTCACCTCGACGTCACGCACGAGCCGCGCGACGGTCACGCCGTAGCTCCCCGGGAAGGCGCGCGCGAACTCTCGCCAGACGCGATACGTGGCCACCAACTCGCCCTGCCCGAACGCCGTGCAGCCGCTGTAGTCCGTCTGCGGCTTGACGTACGCCGGCCAAACGCCGTCGGGCAACGTGCGATGGTAGGCCTCGAAGAAGGCCCGATCGGCAGGCGTCCCATGCCGTTGCGCGAGTCGCAGAAAGTACGCCGGGTCGGGCTTGACGTACACGGTCTCGTCGCGGTTCACAATGAGGCCCGGCAGCTCACCGACCAGGCGCGCGAAGTCGGCCGCCGGGAGCGACTCGATCGCGGCGCGTCCGTCGCCCCGGACGTGGAGCAGCGCCTCACCCACCCGCAGGGCGCGGGCGAAGACCGGCTCCAGCGAGGCGGGAGGCCGACGCGCCTCCGCGTCGCGCAGCGCCGCGCGGTAGTCCTCGATCGCGGACCGCTCCGGCGGCGCCAGCTGGGCCAGCAGCAGATACGCCGCGACGACCACTGGGATCACCGCCGACACCTACTTCTCCAGGATCTCGATCCCCTTCGGCGAGCTGACGAACAGCAGGGTGTCTCGATCGGCGCTGGCGTCGTGGCGGCCGCCGGGCTCGGTCCACAGATAGTCGCCCGCCGCGAGCTTGCGGCCGCCGATCGTGACCGCCCCCTCGACAACATACACCTCCTCACCGCCGGGATGGTCGTGGAGCGGGAAGCGCGCGCCGGCGGCGAGCTTCAGGAGGAGGGCTCCGCCCTTCTCCTCGTTCTGCCGGAGCAGGCACAGCTCGATCCCCGCGTAGGGTGTCGCGCGCCACTTCTGGCTTTCCGAGGTCACCAAGACCACTCTCGCACCCTCCTCGCGAGCCCGCCGCCGCTCACGTCTTCGGCACGTTGAAGAAGAGCTCCCGCGCCTTGGCGCGGCGCTCGTCGATCTTCGCCCGGCCCGTGGCCACCAGGACATAGAGCATGTTCAGCGCCGCCAGGGCGGAGGGCACCTGCCGCCGGCTCTTCGACCGGCTGAAGACGGCCTTGGCCGTCACCCCGCGATGACCGCGGAGCCGACGGTAGAGCCGCTCCACGGCCGGCTTGCTCACGAGGTTGAAGTTCCCGGCATCCCGCTTGCTGAGGGAGAGCGACATGACGAAGTACTGCCGCGCGCTCGACAGGACGTAGTAATGCTGGCGCTTGCCCTGGACCTCGCCGTGGAACTCCAATCCGGTCGTCAGGTTCTCGACGCTGAGCTTCATCGGTCACCTCCCGCGACATCTTATACGAGATGGCGCCTCAGGCGGCCTCGTCGAAGGTGTCGCGGCGAGCCCTCATTTCGAGCGCAGCAGCCCGACGCCGAGCGTCAGGACGCTCACCGCGAGCAGCGCGGCCCCGAGGTAGATCAGCGCCACGGCCTGGTTGGGTTGCGTCGCCGTGGGCGCGGCGACCGAGAAGAAGAAGCCGGCGGAGATGAGGATCCCCGCGAGGGGAACGCCGATCCTGACGAGCCACCGGAGCGCCGACGACAGCCGCGCGGCGTCCACGAGCGGCTGCGCGATGAGCGAGAGCAGCGTGATCACGCCGGCGTGGGCGTGACCGGCGCGGAAGAAGTTCTGCCGCAACGCATTGGCCATGTAGCCCGAGTCGCGGTCCATGAGCTGCGTCAGCAGGAAGTAACCGCCGAACTGGATGGTCGGGACGGCGAGCAGGATCAGGCCCGCCATCACCTTCGCGTCGCGACTCGGCATGAGAGCCTCCCTCGTGTCGATCAGCCGGCGCGCGTCGCCGCCGCGACCTGCGCCGCGTGCTCCTCCGCGTGTTCGCCGGCGCGCCGCGCGAGGAGCTCGATGGACATCGGGCCGAGCGTGGGATGGCGGCCCTCGCGCGACCACGCGTCGTCGGGCAGCGTCTGGAGCAGCCGCGCGAGCTGCTCGTGCTCGGCGACGATCGTGGCCAGGAGGTCGCCGACCGCTTCGCCGCGAGCGAGGGCGGCGCGGCGATAGCCCTCCTCGTCGAAGTCGGTGAACACGGGGCCGTCCTCGTAGAGGAGCCGCCGGATCCTGAGCCCGTGCACGTGAACGACGACGTCGCGCAGGTGGGTCAGCGTCTCGAGGGCCGACCACTCCCCGTCCCGGGGCCGGCGGGCGAACCGGTCCGGCGGCGCCCCCTCCACGGCGCGCCGCACGGCGCCGGCCGACGACCGCATACGCTCGAGGATCGCGCGATGCTCGGGTGTCATGCTGAGCCTCCCCTCACGACGTCCTGATCTCCATGCTCCGGATCAATCCGTCCTCGATGAGGTAGACGTGCTGGACCATCCGGTCCGAGACGACGTTCCCCTGTAGGTCGCGGACCACCTGATGGACATCGACCACGATGCGTCCCGTCTCATCCGTCGCGAAGCCCCGCGGCTCGACCCGGGGATCGATCGAGCGCCACTGCCGAGTCCAGTAGTCGCGCACGCTGCGATGGCCGTGCACGCGTCCGCCCTCCATGCCGTTCGGCCAATCCACGTCCGGATGCATGGCCGCGAGCGCCGCCTCGACGTCGCGGGCGTTGAACGCGTCGTACGTGCGCGTCAGAAGCTCGCGGTCGGCGAGCATCGCCGCGTCACCCGACACGCTCGACCACCCTGCACGCCTTTCCCTCGAAGAGGAAGCAGCGCTTCGGCTTCAGGAGATGCGGTGTGTTCTCACGCCACCAGCGAGCCGCGTCCGGGCTGACCTGCTCGAGCGCCGAGATCGCGGTCAGCACCTCGACGGCATAGCCCCGCTGACTCCGGTAACGGCCCAGGAGCAGCCGGCCGAGAGCAGCCAGCAAGCCCCTCGGGCCGGTCAGCACACCGGCCGTGAGGGCCCGGACCGGCTTCGCCTCGCGCAAGACGACGGGAAGCCGCAGGCCGACCCACTTCTCGCGCCTCACCCGCGGGGGGAAAGACGATCTCGACCGTCGGCTGGTCAGCGGGCATCGGGAACCAGCTCGAGGACGGGATAACGATCCACGATGCCGGCGAACGCCTCAGGCCCCGAGCCCGCGCTCACAGGAAAGTAACGTTGAACGGCAAGTCTGAAGCGATCGAGATACGCGCTCAGCACCACCGGCTTCTCACTGTTCGAGACCGGGCGCACGAGGAATCGTTGGCTGGTTCGTCCCCTCTTGAGCGTGACCTCGCCCGCGGCCTCCGCGTTGCGGACCCATTGGGTACGCCCTCTGGGAGCGACGAAGAAGCGCTTGCCGTCGAGCTCCACCACGCTGACCGGCGTCGAATGGACGCGCCCCGTCTTCCGACCACGCACCTGCAAGAGATAGTAATGTCGCGGGCCGAGCCCGACGCCTACGAGAACGCCGAAGGCCTTGTTGAATATTCGTTCGCGGCGAGTGGGCGGGAGGAACGCCGCAGCCGACTGGTTCATCGAGGCGTCCAGAGCGGAACCTTGCGTGTCATCTTTCCCCGGTCCGCATCATAGGTCCGGTCGGTCGGCACCCGCAACGGGTCGCCGAGCGAGTCGTCTCTGGAAGCGATCGGCGCACGAATTTCCCCCGCCCGGGAACCCGGCGCCGGCGCTATGGTCTAACCGGATGGACGGGCGCCGTGGCGATGACGGGGATCTCCTGGACCGGCTCCGGCGGGGCGACCCGCGGGCCTTCGAAGCCCTCGTGATCGCCTATCAGCACCGCGTCTTCGGCGTGGCGCTCCGGATGCTCCGCAACCGCGCCGAGGCGGAGGAGGTGGCGCAGGAAGTCTTCCTCCGGGTCCATCGCGCGATCGCCAGCTTCCGGGGCGAGGCGAAGCTCTCGACCTGGCTCTACGCGATCGCCTCGCGCCTCTGCCTGAACCGGCTCGCCACGGGCGAGCGCCGGCTGGCGCGGGAGGGGGAAGAGTCGCTCGAGCGCCTGCGCGCCGACGCCGACCCGGCGGCGCAGGTCGAGCGCGCGGAGCTGGAGGCGGCGCTCCAGCGCGCGATCGACGAGCTGCCCGGCGAGCGGCGCATCGTGGTCGTGCTGCGCGACGTCGAGGGCCTGGCCTACGAGGAGATCGCCGAGGTGCTCGAGCTGCCGCTCAACACGGTGCGCTCGCGGCTGCACCGGGCGCGGATGGACCTCAAGGAGAAGCTGGAGCGGTTCCTATGACCTGTCACGACGCGCGTGAGCTCTTCTCGGCGCACCTCGACGATGCGCTCCCCGCGTCCGAGCGCGTGGCGCTCGACGCTCACCTGGCGGGCTGCGCCGAGTGCCGGCGCGAGCTCGAGCGCCTCCGCGGCACGGTCGCGCTCCTCCACGCCGTGGAACCGGCGCGCGCGCCGGCGGGCTTCGTGGACCGCGTCCTCGCCGCCACGCGTCCGGCGCCCTGGTACCGGCGGCTCGCGCGCGCGGTGCTCCTCCCCTGGCCGGTGAAGCTGCCGCTCGAGGCCGCCGCCATCGTGCTCGTGGGCGTCGCCGTCGCGCTCGTGTGGCGAACGCCGGAGATGCAGCGGACGCCGCGCGTCGCGGCCCCGACCGGCGTCAGCGAGACACCGCTGCGTGACGTCCAGCCCGCGATGCCGCCGCCGCCTGCGGCCGCGCCGGCGCGACCCGCGACGCCGAGCCCGCTGGCTCAATCCGAGCTGCCGCGAGTCGCGGCCCAGCCCGCGCCGGCGGCCGAACCCAAGGCGCGCAACAAGGCGACCGAGGTCGAGGCTCCGAAGAGCCTCTACGCGCCCGCGCCCACGGGTCCGCGCGAGGAGAGCGCGCCGAAGCGCGACGCCGAGGAGCGCGTGCTCGGGATCCGGAGGACGCTCCCGGGCGCGCGGCCGCCCGACGTGAAGTCGGCGCCCGGCGACTTCCCGACCGTGGCGAAGACAGCTCCCTTTGCTCCGCCGCGCGCCGACATCGCGGGCCGGCTCGCCGTCGGGAATCGTGACGCCGCCGAGCGCGCGCTGACGCAGCTCCTCGCGCGCGTCGGCGGCCGCGAGCTCGGGCGCCGGGCCGCGCCCGGCGGCGCAGTCGTCGATCTCGCGCTCCCGCGTGCGGCGTTTCCGGATTTCGTGCGCGGCCTCGAGGCGATCGGGCGCTGGCAGCCGGGCGAGGTGCCGGCGGAGCTCCCCTCCGAGGTCCGCGTCGAGGTGAGGATCGGCGACTGAGCGGCGCGCGGGAACTTCACCCGCGCGGTCCTGTCTAACCGGACAAGCAGCGCAACCCGATTGGATAGGAGGCACCCATGCTCAAGCGACTCATCGTGCTCGCCGCCCTCGTGGGTCTGGCCGCCACCGACGCCGGCGCCGTGGCGACGCCGACGCGCATCACGCGCGCCGACCAGCGCGACGTGATGGTGACCATCTACAACGGCAACCTCGGCCTCGTGAAGGACGTACGCGAGGCGCGCTTCCCCGAGGGCCTGGCGGAGGTGCAGTTCGCCGACGTGGCCGCGCTGATCGACCCGACGACCGTGCATCTCAAGTCCCTCACCGAGCCCGCTGGGCTCCGCATCCTCGAGCAGAACTACGAGTACGACCTGCTCACGAGCCAGAAGCTCATGGAAAAGTACGTCGGCCGGAAGGTGCGCCTCTATCAGGGCGACGGCACCTTCCACGAGGCGACGCTCCTCTCGACCAACGGCCCGATCTTCGAGATCAACGGCCAGATCCACATGGGCCAGTACGGCCGGCTCGTCCTCCCCACGATCCCCGAGAACCTCGTCGCGCGGCCGACGCTCGTCTGGCTCCTCCAAAACCGACGCGCGGCGCCCCACCGCGTCGAGGCCTCGTACCTCACGGGCGGGATCACGTGGAAGGCCGACTACGTCCTCGTGCTGAACGCCGGGGACACGGCGAGCGACCTCACCGGCTGGGTGACGATCGACAACAAGAGCGGCGCCACCTACGCGAACGCGGCGCTGAAGCTCGTCGCCGGCGACGTGAACCGCGCGGAGGACCCGCGGCGGCGGCTCAAGGCACTCGAGGCGGCGGCGGGCGCGCCGCGGGCCGACGCGCGCCACGAGTTCAAGGAGGAGGGCTTCTTCGAGTACCACCTCTACACGCTCGACGGCCGCACGACGCTCAAGGACAACCAGACGAAGCAGCTCGCCCTGCTCACGGCGGGCGACGTGCCGGTCGACAAGCGCCTCATCTACTACGGCGCGCAGGACTACTACCGGACGTCCTACGGGGTGCCGGTCTCGAACCAGAAGGTCGGCGTGTACCTCGACGTCAAGAACAGCAAGGAGAACCGCCTCGGCGTCCCGCTCCCGCGCGGCCGGGTGCGCGTCTACAAGGCCGACGCGGCGGGCAGTCAGCAATTCGTCGGCGAGGACTGGATCGACCACACGCCGAAGGACGAGCGCCTGCGGATCAAGATGGGCGAGGCCTTCGATCTGGTCGGCGAGCGCACGCAGCGCGACTGGAAGAAGCTCTCCTCGGGCGTGTACGAGGTCGAGTGGGAGATCGCGCTCCGGAACCACAAGGCGGCGGACCAGACGGTCTGGGTGATCGAGCCGATCCCCGGCGACTGGCAGGTTCTCAGCGCGACCCACCCCGGCGAGAAGCTCGAGGCCCACACGCTCCGCTTCCAGGTGCCGGTGCCCAAGGAGGGCGCGGCGAAGCTCACCTACCGGGTGCGGCTCCGCTTCTAGCGAACGCCCCGGCACGCGCGGGCGACGAATTTTCTTCGCGCGTGCGGGAGTGGGCGGTCACACTGAAAGCGTGCAGTGGCTCCCGCGGGAAGAGATCACCCTCCTGCTGGCGACGCTCGTCGCCCACGGCCTCCTCGTCCTCGGCACCCTCGAGCTGATCTGGCCCACGCGTCCGCGCCGGCCGCGCGCCGCCCGCAACGGCACCCCGCGCGCCGGCAGCCCGCCGGCACGCGGCAGGCCGCCCGCCGCGCCGCGCCCGCCGGAGCCGCCGCCCGTCGAGGACCGCGCCGCCCTCGCGTTCCGCATCGGGCGGGCGCTCCTCGAGCGCGCGCTGCGCGACCCGGACCCAGCGTCCGACCCGCGGGTCCGGATGCTCTGCCGCGCGATCGCCTGCCTCGAGCGCGGCCTGGAGGCCGCGCCCGGCGACCCGCGGCTGCGGGAGGTCCTCGCCGCGGCGCGCGAGGCGCTGGCGAAGAGCGACCAGCGCGTCGCGTTCCGGTGGCTCTCCGCCGTGCTGCCGCTGCGTCCGGCGGTGCTCGTCCAGCCGGCGCTCGAGTCGCGCTGGGCCGGGCTGACTAGCCGCGCAGGCGTCTGACGTCGCTCAGCGCCGCGAGCGCCGCCACCCAGGCGACGCCGGCCGCCAGGTCGCCGTCGAGCCCAGGCGCAGCAGGTAGAAGAAGAACGACGTGATCCAGAGCGCGACGAACCCCCGCCCGTAGACGCTCACTCGCCGGGGCCGACGAGCCTTCGGAGCTGACGCCGGTAGAGCGGCTTGTCGGCGGCGTCGGCCGTCGTGAGCAGGATGTCACCCGGCAGCGAGCGGAGCTGGCTCTTCGGGTCGGTCACCTCCTTCACGAGCACGAGGCACGCGCTCTTCTCGAGACGCGCCTGGCCGGCGCGCAGGAGCAGGAGGCGCCCGGCCGCGTCCACCGCCCACGTGCCCCCCGCCGCGACGGCGAGGAACGCCCGGTGGTCGGCGTCCGTGATGCGCGTCTGCGACGCGAGGTGACGCACGGTCGCGTCCCTTCCGAAGACGTACTGCTGGTGCGGGAAGAACGCTGGATCGCTCCGGTCCACGCGGATGCCCGTCGCGGGCCCGAGGCGGATCACCTGCCACTCGCCGAGCAGGTCGGCCCGCCTGCACGCGCGCGTGACGTCGGCGATCTCCTGCGCCGCCGCGGAGCCGGCGCACGCCCAGAGCGTCGCGCCGACGAGGACGGAGCGAAGCAGACGCGCGCGGCGCACGCCTACTCGATGACCTGGTCGGCCCTGCGCAGCAGCGACTGCGGGACCGTCAGGCCGAGCGCCCTCGCCGCCTTCAGATTGATCACCAGCTCGAACTTCGTCGGCTGCTCGACGGGCAGGTCCCCGGGCTTCGCACCCTTGAGGATCTTGTCCACGTAGATCGCGGTCCGGCGCGGCATGTCCTCGAGGCTCGCGCCGTAGCTCATGAGGCCGCCGGCCCCGGGATAGATCGCGAACGGGTAGATCGCTGGCACGCGGTTCTTCAGCGAAAACTCGGCGATCAGGGCGGCATTGGTATGAAAACGAATGCAGTCGAACACGACGGCCGCCTGGACGCGTTGCCTCACGGCCGAGGCGAACGCGCTTTCGAGATCCGGGACATACCATGATCTGAGCGAGGTGAGCTGGACCTTCAGCGCGTCCGCGGCGGCCCGCGTTTCTGCCCACTCCTTGTCGCCCACGCCGCCGATGCCGCCGCCACACCATAGAACGCCCACGCGGGACAGCGACGGAAACAGCTCTCGGAGAATCTCGAGACGCTTCTGACTGAGCTCGGGGGAGATCATGGTCAGCCCCGTGACGTTCCCGCCGGGCCGGGCGAGGCTCGCGACCAGCCCCTGTTCCACCGCATCGCCGCTCGCCTCCGAGGCGCAGCAGGCGGCGAGGGTGCACCGGATCGGCTACATCAGCATGCGTTCGGGACCCGCCGACAACGTGGCTCTCGATGGGTTCCGGCGGGGGTTGCGCGAGCTCGGCTACCTGGAGGGGCGGGACGTCGTGCTCGAGATCCG
>DATFVL010000225.1 GCA_035260325.1 Candidatus Methylomirabilota bacterium
CAGGACACCATATCAACGAGCCCCAGCCGACGATCGCGATCTTCATAGAGGACTCCTGGCAGGAATCGTGGGAATCCTACGACTCAACCGTGGTCTCGACCACGCCAAGGTCTAGTGCGACAACGCGACGCCCTTTCGGAACAGCTCTGCCAGCCTGAGCCGAAGGCCGGCAACCTTTAGGCTGCCGCTGCGCAGCAGCGCAGGCCGCGACTCTCATCTCCCCGCGAGTACCCGAAAATCGGATACCGCTTCTTTCGCGCCTCGCATGAGCACGTTGAGCGCCCTCCTTCCTTCGTACGCGATCGGGTCGAGACCGGATGCTGAACCTGGCCAAATTCTTGGGACGCCACTCCCAGCCGCCCTCATCATCGTAGCTGGCATAGTACCCATTCTCCGCGAGCCAGTCCCGGAACCCCCGCGAGACCCCTGCTCGTCCGTCGACGCGGAAAGCAAACTCCACCCACACGGCGTGGCTCGGGCCGCGGCATCCGGGCCTGGACCTGCCCGCCGTCAGCACCGCCGGTGACCTCCTGGCGCGCCGCGGGCTGATCAAGAAACGGCGGCGCCGGCGCCACTACCAGCATCCGGGCGTCGTCCCGCTGACCACGACGCAGCCCAATGATCTCTGGACGGCCGACTTCGAGGGCCACTTTCGATCGATGTAGCCCTAGAGGGCGGTTCAGCAGCGCGTGACGCGCTCGGCGACGAGCGCGTCGATCTCCTCCTTCGAGAACCCGAGCTCGCCGAGCAGCGTGCGCGTCTCCGAGCCGAGCGCTGGCGTCGGCGCGCCCGGCCGGAAACCGGCGCCGTCGAGCGCGAGGGGCGGTGCCAGCACGCGCACGGGGCCGAGCGCCGGGTGGGGGAGATCGTGGAGCAGGTCGTTGGCGAGCGCCTGCTCGTCGTCCAGCAGCTCGAACGCGAGCTTCACGTCCGACGCCGGGAGGCCGTGGGCGTCGAAGATCTTCTGCCACTCCTCGGTCGTCCGCGACGCCAGCACCGCCTCCGCGCGCGGGCGCAGCGCGACGTAGTGGCGTGAGAGCCCTTCCCGATCGGTGATCGGCTTCGCGTGCGCCTCGTCGGCGAGCCCGAGCGCCTTCATGAAGGTGCGCTGGAGCCCCGGGCTCGCGCAGGCCACGCCGATCACGCCGTCGCGCGTCGCGTAGGTCCGGAAGTAGACGTTCGCCAGGCCCGGCGTCCGCACCTGGGGGGCGAGCGCCGCCTGCTCCTCGAAGGGCCGCCCCGCCGCGCGGGCCTCGGCGAGCCTCGCGCGCGCCGTCGCGTGCGTCGGGCCGTCCGCCGACTCCACGCGGACCATCGCGTTGTTCTGCAGGACGAGCGCCGCCATCATGAGCGACACGTCGACCTCGCCGCCGCTGCCGGTGCGGGCGCGCCGCAACAAGGCGGCCGCCACGCCGAACGCGAGCGTCATCGCGCACATGTAGTCGGCGATCGGGGCGTCGCCCGACGCGGGCAGCCCGTCCTGGGTCTTGCCGAGCCCGGCCATGAGCCCGGTCCGCGCCTGCACGACCAGGTCCATGCCCGCCAGGCGCGCGTCCGGACCGCGGCGACCGAACGCGCTCACGTTGCCGACGACGAGCCGCGGGTAGCGTGGCGCGAGGCTCGCCCAGTCGAGGCCGAACTCCTCCGCGAGCCCCGGGCGGAAGTTCGTCAGGACCACGTCGGCCCGCGCGAGGAGCCGCTCGACGACGCGCGCCGCCTTCGGGCGGCGGAGGTCGAGCGGGAGCGAGTGCTTGCCGCGGTTGCGCGACACGAAGTGGCGCGTCTCGCCGGGCGCGAGCTGCAGGATCTGGCGCACGGGGTCGCCCTCGAGCGTCTCGATCTTGACGACGTGGGCGCCGCCCTCGGCGAGCACCTGGGCGCAGAAGGGGACGGCGATGAACTGGCCGAACTCCACCACCTCGATGCCGGCGAAGGGTCGTGTCTCGTCCATGGCGCCCTAGCGTAGCGGGGAACGTGGCGCGCGTCGAGGGCGCCCGCTCAGCGGGCCTTCCGCGCCAGCTGCTCGCCCGCGTAGCGCCGCACGCGCTCGCTCGGGTCCCGGGCGAGCCGTTCCAGGGTCTCCTTGGTGGCCGCGCGGTTGAAGGAGAGATAGAAGCGCACCGTCTCGTCCGGATCCGCGGCCAGCCGCTCCATGATCGCCCCGTCGATCGAGGGATTGCGGGCCACGCCCCACCGCACGAACTGCTCCGGGCTCCCGGCCAGGCGCGTCAGGACGGGGAGCGGCGTGCTCGGATTGCCGGCCAGGTTCTGGGTCGTGACGCGATCGCCGTCCCCCGCGAGGCGCTCGAGGATCTCGCGCGGGGTTCGTCGGGTTCCCGGCGAGCCCCCAGTGCACGAGGTAGCCGTCGTCACGCGCGGCGATGTCGCGCAGGATCGTCTCGGGCGTCTTGCGGTGCGCCGCCACGTCGCCGAGGACGTAGGCGTTCTTCGACTTGGCGAGATACGGGATCGCCTCGGGCGGCATGCCGGGGTTGCGGAGCACCTTGCGCACGACCGCGAGCGCGTCGCGGTCGAACATGGTCGCGAGCCCCTCGCGCTTCTCGTGCATTCCGGGGTCCTCGCTCGTCGCCATCTCGAGCAGGATCGCGGGCGGCGTGTGCGGATTGGCCGCGATCGCGGAGAGCTGGAGGTAGTTCCTGGCGGCCAGCGCCTCGCGATAGCGCGGCTCGAGGACGCGCGCGGGCGCCCCGGGATCCTGGAGCGCGCGGAACGTGAGGACGTTCGAGGCGAGGGTCGCGCCGTAGTATGCGAAGCCGCCCAGGAACGTGACGGCGGCGAGCCAGAGGACGACGGCGCGCGGGCCCTGACGGAGAACCGTCGTGGTGCGCGCGAGCTGATAGAGACAGAGACCCCAGACGGCGGAGACGACCGCGGCGACGGCGAAGATCCACGGGACGAAGATGACTCCGATCGCGGCGGTGGACGACGTGTGCCGGAGGATCAGGGCGACGTAGAGCACGCTGCCCGCGAGGCCGCCCAGGATGCCGCAGGCGACCGCCCACCAGACGAGGCGCCGCCGGCGGTAGCGTCAGGCGACGACGAGCGCGAGCACACCCGCGACGAGCGGGAGCAGCAGGTAGAGCTCGACGAGCACGACGGCCGCGCCCGGCGCGACGCCGCGCGCTAGCGGCGCGCCTTGCGCCGCGCCCGGGCGGCGGCGGCGAGGTCCCGCAGCACGGGCACGGTCATTTCCCAGCCCATGCACGCGTCGGTGATGGACTGGCCGTAGACGAGGTGCCGCCTGTCCTTCAGGTCCTGCCGGCCCTCCGCGAGGAACGACTCCAGCATCAGGCCGATGATCCCGCCCTCGCCCTGCGCGATCTGCGACACCACGTCGCGCGCGACGACGGGCTGGCGCTTGTGGTCCTTGTCGCTGTTGCCGTGGCTCGTGTCCACCATGAGCCGCGCGGGGAGCTTCGCGTCGCGGAGCGCGGCGAGCGCCTTCTGCACGTGGATCGCGTCGTAGTTCGGGCCGTCCGCGCCGCCGCGTAAGATCACGTGGCA
>DATFVL010000226.1 GCA_035260325.1 Candidatus Methylomirabilota bacterium
CTCGGTGCCGTGATCTGGGGGCTCGGGTTCGGGCGAGGGACGGCATGGTACTTCTGGCGCAACGTGCTTGCGGTGCTCATGACGCGGCCACAAAACTTCGAGGCGGCCATCCACCTCATGGCGCTCTTTCTCCATTTCCGCAAGCACACGCAATTCGTCCTCGACGGGCTCGAGGGAAAGTACGCGCGGCTGAGGGCCGAGTCGGAGGAGATGGTCGATCGCGCGGCGTATCGTCAAGCGCTCCGGTGAGAGGACGACCGCCGCGCCGCGTGATGATCGCGGCGCTCGCGCTCTGTTTCAGCTGGATCGCCGTTGCTCGGAGCGCCGGCGCAGGGGCCGCGGTGGACCAGCAACCGACGGACTCGTGGGAACAGTTCCCGCCCACCTGGGAAAAGGCGCTGAAGACGCTGGGGGACGATTCGCTCTATCTCCTCACGTCGCCCCTACGCTTCGACCTCGAGTCCGGGCTCGTGACGGCCGGGATCCTGGCCGGCGTCGTCGGCCTCTCGCTCGCCGACCGCTCCATTCGCCACGAGCTTGCCTCACACCGACACGGGAACGTGCGTGACGCGGCGAACGACGTCTCCTACCTCGGAAACGCGGGCGTTCTTCTCGGGCTGAACGCCGGTGCGGTCATCGTGGGCGAAGCGATCAAGGAGCAGGCCGGGAACCCGAGGCTCCTGGATGCGGCGCTCGTGGCCACGGAGGCCCAGCTGCTCACGGCCGGGATCAGCGAGGGCTTCGCCTATGCATCGGCGCGGTCGCGACCGGCGGACTCGAACGACCCGTTCACCTTCAAGCGCGGCCGGGACTCGTTCCCGTCGAGCCATGCGTCGCAGGCATTCGCCGTCGCCGCCGTGATCTCAGACCGCTTCGACCAGCCCGCCGGGGCCATCGCCTACACCCTGGCGGGGCTGGTCGGCGTCTCGCGTCTCGTCCAGGACAAGCACTGGGCGTCGGACGTGGCGGGGGGCGCGGCGCTCGGCTGGGCCGTCGGGCACTTTCTGAGCGTCCGGCACTCGACGCCGCACAAGTATCTCGACTTCTTCCCCTTCGCCGAGCCGTGGTCCAAGACGTACGGCCTCGTGCTCCAGAAGGAGTTCTAGCTCCTACTCGCCCCGGAACACCGGCCTGCGCTTCTCCAGCATCGCGCGCCGGCCCTCGCTCGCGTCGGCGCTCTGGCGGGCCCGCCGCGCGAGCGCGTCGAGGTCTTCGTGCGCCGCGGCCGGCCGCGCCGCGACCGCTCGCAGGATCACCTGCTTCATCCCCGCCAGCGAGAGGGGGGCGTTGTCGGCGAGCGTGCGCGCCAGCGCATAGGCGGCGGACTCGACCTCGGCGGCGGCGACCACCTGGTGCACCATCCCGATCTCGTGGGCCCGCCGGGCGCCGAGCGGCTGCCCCGTGAAGAGGATCTCGCGCGCGTGGGCCGGGCCCACGATCTCGACGATCTTCTGGCCGAGCGGGAAGGGGACGATCATCCCGATGCGCGCCAGCGGCATGCCGATGCGGGCGCTCTCCGCCGCCACCCTGAGGTCGCAGTGCAGCGCCAGCTCGCAGCCGCCCGCGATGGCGTCGCCGTGCACGAGCGCGAGGGTCGGGTGGCGAGAGCGCTCGACCCGCTGAAGCACGGCCACCACGTCCGCCTCCGGATCGCGGGCGCCGCCGCGGGACTCCATCTCGCGAAGATCCATCCCCGCGCAGAACGCGGGCCCGGCGCCGCGCACGACTACGACACGCACGTCGCGCCGGTCTTCCAATTCGTCGAAAGCCGCGCGCAGGCCGGTCAGCATCGCCGCGTTCATGGCGTTGCGCTTGTCCGGCCGGTTGAGGGTGACGGTGGCGATGCCGTCGGCGACGCTCGAGAGGACTTCGTCCGCCATGGTGCGCCGATGGTATCATCCCGCCGCATGACGGTGTTTCCCGGTTTCACGCTGCCCGACGAGCTGCGCGTGCTGCGCGACCAGGTGCGGCGCTTCATCCGCGAGGAGATCGTCCCGCTCGAACAGCGCCTCGATCCCGATGCGCCCGGCCTCCCCGACGAGGAATTCGAGCGGCTCGCCGCCAAGACCAAGGCTGCCGGGCTGTGGGCGCTCGGCGCGCCGGAGCAGTACGGCGGGGGCGGGCTCGACACCTTCAGCATGTCGGTCGTGCTGGAGGAGATGTCGCAGCACCGGATGGGGCTCTACAACCCCGGCTGCGGCGTGTTCGGTCGCTACCCGCCCCCCGCGATCTGGGCCGGGAGCAAGGGGCAGATCGAGAAGTACGCGGTGCCCACGGTGCGCGAGGGGTGGCGGACGTTCTTCGCCATCACCGAGCCGTCGGGCGGCTCCGATCCCGCCGGCGCCATCCAGACGCGCGCCGAGCGGCGCGGCGACGGGTGGGTGCTGAACGGCCGCAAGGTCTTCATCTCGAACGCTCACAACGCCCGGTGGGGCATCGTCTTCGCGCGCACGAGCAAGGAGAAAGGCCGCGCCGGCATCTCCTGCTTCGTCATCGAGCCGGGCACGCCGGGATTCACCGCGCGGACCATCCGCACGATCCGCACCGCGGCGATCCCCAACGACGTGGTGTTCGAGGACTGCGCGCTGCCCGCCGACGCGCTCGTCGGCGCCGAAGGGCAGGGGCTCGACCTCGCCTTCGACCTGCTCGTCAAGAACCGCTTCCCGTACTCCGCCTGCAACCTCGGCGTGGCCGTGGCGGCGCATCGGATGGCGATCGAGCACGCGAAGCACCGCTCGACGTTCGGCGTGCCGCTCGCCCAGCGGCAGGCGATCCAGTGGATGCTGGCCGACGCGGAGGTGGAGATCCGCGCCGCGCGCTGGCTCATCTGGGACGGCGCGTGGAAGGCCGACCGCGGCGAGGACGCGCGCGTCGAGGCCTCGATCGCCAAGCTCTACTCGAGCGAGGTGCTCGGGCGCGTGATCGACGCCGCCGTGCAGATCCACGGCGGCTACGGCGTATCGAAAGAATTCCCGCTCGAGCGCTGGTACCGCGAGGCGCGTGTCCGCCGCATCGGTGAGGGGCCGTCCGAGGTCCACCGGATGGTGATCGCGCGCTCGCTGTTCCGCTGACGCCGAGGCGAGCGAAATCCAGGAAAGGAACCGCCATGCTGCCGCTGACCGGCGTGAAGGTCGTGGAGCTCGGCCAGAACCTGGCGGGCCCGATGGCCGCCGAGATCCTGGCCCACCTGGGCGCGGACGTCGTCAAGGTCGAGCGTCCCGAGGGCGACGACGCGCGGCGCTGGGGACCGCCGTTCTGGAAGGGCGTGTCGCCCGGCTTCCTCGCCGTCAACGCCAACAAGCGCTCGATCACGCTCGACCTGAAGGACGCGCGCACGGTGGCCTGGCTCACCGACTTCGCGGCGACCGCCGACGTCCTCGTCCAGAACCTGCGCCCGGGCGCGGCCGAGGCCCTCGGCCTCGGCGCCGCGGCGCTCACCGGGCGCTATCCGCGCCTCGTCTACTGCTCGGTGTGGGCCTTCGGGGCGACGGGGCCGCTCCGGGACCGGCCCGGCTACGAGCCCATCCTCCAGGCGTTCGCGGGCCTCATGATGATGAACGGCGACGAGGGCGGCCCGCCGACGCGCATCGGCACCTCGGTGCTCGACTACGGCACCGGCATGTGGGCTGCCATCGGCGCGCTCGCGGGGCTGGTGCAGCGCGCGGCGACCGGGCGGGGCTGCGTCGTGGACGCGTCGCTGTTCGAGACGGGCCTCGCGTGGGTGAAGGGGCACTTCGCGAGCTATCGTGCCTCCGGCGCCGTGCCCGAGCGTCATCGGACGGGGAGCCATCGCGTCGTCCCGTTCGAGAGCTTCGAGACGAAGACGGGACCCATCATCGTCGCCGCGGGCAACGACCGGATCTTCGCCAGCCTCGTGGCGGCGCTCGGCCGCCCCGAGTGGGCGAAGGACCCCCGCTACGCCACGAACGCGGCGCGCGTCGCGCACAAGGCCGAGCTCGTTGCGCGGATCGCGGAGATCCTCCGGGGCCGCAGCAAGGGCGAGTGGATCGACGCGCTCGAGGCGGTCGGCGTGCCGTGCGGGCCGATCAACACCCTGCCCGAGGCGGTGACGGACCCGCAGGCGCGGGCCCTCGGTATCGTCCAGCGCGTACCCGGCGACGACTACGAGCTGATCGGGCTCCCGCTCTCGTTCGACGGCGAGCGCCCGACGATCCGTCGCGCGCCTCCCGGGATCGGCGAGCACAACGCCGAGGTCGGGCGCGCCTGATCGGGCGCCGCCCGCCGCGGCCCGCGTGTACTACGAGCGCCACGGGCGGGTGGACGCCGGCGCGCCGCCGGTCCTCCTCCTGCACGGGCTCGGCTCCTCGGCGACCGACTGGACGGAGCAGCTCGCCGGGCTGGGCCCGCGCTGCCGGCTGCTCCTCGTCGACCTCCCCGGCCACTACCGGTCGGCGCTCCCGCCGGGGCGCTTGACGGTCGAGGGGATGGCGGCGGAGGTCGGGCGGCTCCTCGACGCGCTCGGGGAGCCGCCGCTGCACGTGGTCGGCCTCTCGCTCGGCGCCTGCGTGGGGTTGGCGCTCGCCCTCGGGGCGCCCGCCCGCGCGCGTTCGCTCACGCTGGTCGGCGGCTTCGCCCGCTTCCGACCCGGGAGCGCCGCGGGCGCGCTCGCGCTCCTGGCACGCGTGGCATGTCTCGCGACGGCGCCGATGACGGCGGTCGCGGCGCTCGCGGCGCGCGCGATGTTCCCGAAGCCCGAGCAGGCCCATCTCTATCGCGCCGCGGTGCGGAGCCTCGCGCGGACGCCGCGCCGGACCTACGTCGCCGCGCTCGCGGCGCTCGCGGCCTTCGACGCGCGCGATCGGCTCGCGCGCCTGCGCTGTCCGACGCTGGTCGTGGCGGGAGACCGCGACGCCATGGTCCCGCTCGCGGCGAAGGAGGAGCTGGCGCGCGGGATCCCGGGCGCGCGCCTCGTCGTCGTGGCCGACTCGGGCCACGCGACGCCGGCCGATCAGCCGGAGGCCTTCAACCGGGTCGTCCTCGAGCTCGTCGCCGCCCGCTGAGGCGCGCCGGGGCGTGGAGTACAATACGCGGCCATGTGGCTCGCCCTGGCCGTGGCGGCGGCGCTGTTCCAGGTGCTCCGCAACACGGCCATGAAGCGCCTCGGCCACGCCCTCGACGAGTACATCAACGTCTGGGGCCGCTTCACCTTCCTCCTCCCGTTCGCCCTCGTCGCGTGCTGGCTCAGCGGCTGGCCCACGCTCCAGCCCGGGTTCTATGCGTGGTGCCTCGCGTTCGGCGTCTGCCAGACGCTCTCGACGCTCGCCCTCTCCAAGGCGCTGAAGCTCTCGGCGATCTCGCTCGTGACGGCGCTCTGGAAGGTGAGCCTGCTGATCCTGCTCGGCATGGCCTGGCTGACGATCGGCGAGACGCCGAGCCCGCTCGGCGTGGCGGGCGTGCTCCTCTCGGCGGCGGGCGTGTACCTCCTGAACATCGGGCGCGCGCACATCTCGCCCTGGGAGCCGCTCCGCGTGCTCGTCACCGACCGCGGCCAGCGCTACACGCTGCTCGCGGCGTTCCTCTACGCGCCCAGCGTGATCACGATCAAGCAGGCGATCCTCGCCTCGAACACCGCCACCGGCACCTTCGGCGCCTACCTGGCCGCGAGCCTCGTGGTGACGCCGCTCGCCGTCACGACGTCGGCGCGCCACTTCGGCTCGATCGGGCGCCACTGGAAGGAGTTCGTGGCGCTCGGGCTCTTCGCCGCGCTCACCACGCTCTCCCAGGGCAAGGCGTACACGCTGACGCTCTCCTCGTACGTGGAGGCGGTGAAGCAGGTCGAGATCCTGTTCGCCATGGGCGTCGGCGTCGCGTGGTTCGGGGAGGCGCAGCGGGTGCGCGAGTCGGCGATCGGCGCCGTCGTCATGCTCCTCGGCATGGTGCTGCTCGCGCTGGCGTCGTGAGCTCAGGCCGGGACGGAAAACCCCTCCCGCTGAGCGGCGAGCGTGAGCCGGCGGTCGAGCGCGTAGAGCGTCCGTCCCTGCGGATGCCCCTCCGCCCAGTGCAAGGCCGCGCCGAGCTGGAGCGCGTCGGAGGCGCGCAGCACGTGAAGCCGGAGCAGCCGGGCCGCCAGTGCTTTGACGGGCTCGAGGTCGATGACGAGGTGACAGGTACGGACGAAATCCTCGAGCCGGGTCTCGGCGAGCCGTGCCACCGATTCATCCAGGGCTTGCTCGCGCACGAGGCGCCGGAAGGCCGAGATGATCTCGATCGGCGTCAGCGTCCAGATCACCACGGTGTCGGCAGCGACCCACCCGGCGACCCGCGCCGACGCGGCCTGCTCGATCAGGAGCGGGACCACCGCGGAGCTGTCCCAGAACGTCACGGGCCTTCCTCGCGTTCGCGGAGGAGCGCCTCGACGACATCGACGCCCACCGCCGGGCGGCTCGCGAGCCACGACTCGGATGGTCGGCCCGTGCCCCGACGGACGACGCCGCGCCGCTCGAGTCGCTCGAGCCACTCCGTATCCTCGCCGGGCAGGGGAGCGCCCACGCGCTCGATGCGCGCGATGACGTGGTCGCGGTCCGACACGAGCACCGCCTCCCCGCGCTGCACCCGGCGCAGGTAATAACTCAGGCGATTCTTCAACTCGGCGATCTTGACGATCATCATGACGCGCTCCGGGCTATCTTTCGAGCCCCCATCTGGCCATCAATCATAGCTATGACCTGGCCATGTCGTCAATCTTTCCGCGGGCCGGGCCGCCGCCACGAAGTCGTTGAGGATGCGGTCGATCCGGTTCTCCCCGTGCGGTGTCTGAAACGCCGGACGTTGACACGTCCGTCGCCGCGTCGCTACAGCGGCGCCCTCTATCTACGCTTGCACGAACACGTCGCGGCACGGGGGCTCGGCGAGGTGATTCTCTCGCCGCTCGAGCTCGCTCTGGCCCTGACCTAGATCTCGGGGCGCTTGCCGTAGGTCGCGCGGACCTCGGTCTTGATGCCGCCGCGCATGTTGAAGTCGCCCGTCACCTCCACCCACCGCGGCCGCGCCGCCGCCACGAAGTCGTTCAGGATGCGGTTGGTCACGTCCTCGTGGAACGCGCCCTCGTCCCGGTACGACCAGACGTAGAGCTTCAGCGACCGGAGCTCGACCAGGTGCTGGTCGGGCACGTAGCGGATCCGGATCGTCGCGAAGTCGGGCTGGCCGGTGAGCGGGCAGAGGCAGGTGAACTCCGGCACCGTCATCGCGACCTCGTAGTCGCGGTCCGGGTGCGGGTTCGCCACGACCTCGAGCTTCTTCGACGGGCGGGTCGGCATGGCGCGATTATACCAATCGGCTCGCGGGGCGCCGCGCTCAGCGCATCGTCGTGAGCCCGATGCCCGCCGCGACCGCGAGGCTCGCCAGCAGGAGATCCGGCGTGAGCCGCTCGCCCGCGACGAGCGCGGCCGCCACCACGCCGAAGATCGGCTGAGTCAGGAAGAAGGCGGCGAGCGCGCTCGGCCGGTAGCGGCGCAGGAGCCGGACGATCCCCGAGTAGGCGACGAGGATGCCGACGACCTTCTTCGCGCGGAGCCGGTCGCCCGGGATCAGGAAGTGGGCGAGGACGACCGTGTGGACCGCGTAGAGGTTCAGGAGGATCGCCGAGTGCGAGGCGCTCGTGAGCGAGGTGCCGACATTCATCAGGCCGATCTGCGCGGTGAACAGGAGGCCCAGGAAGCCGAGCTCGGGCCACTCGCCGCGCTCGATTCGGAGCCCCGCGAGGCGGCCTCCGGCCCACGCCCAGAGCGCCACGACCACGCCGCCGACCAGGAAGCGCATCCAGGCCAGGCGCAGCGGCGGCGCGTCGGCGAGCCCGATCTTGATCGCGACGGGATTGGCGCCCCAGAGGATCGACACGAGCAGCGCGAGCGCGGCGCCCTTGACGTCGATGTCTCGCGGGGAATGGCTCACGTGGAGTGTCTGCATTCTGAGGCATTGGCGTGGCGTTCGGGAAGCATTAGCGTCGTGCCGTGTCACGGGTGCGACAGGCGTCTCCTGATACAATCACCGACGGAGGACGACGATGCTCGCGCAGCCGGTCAAACGACGGTTCACCGTGGAGGAGTTCCACCGCATGGGCGAGGCGGGGATCTTCCACGAGGACGATCGTGTCGAGCTCATCAACGGGCAGATCGTCCAGTTGAGCCCGATCGGCCGTCCTCACGCCTATGCCGTGACCATGTTGAACAACATGCTGGCGTCGCGGCTCGCGGGCCGGGCGCTGGTGTCTCCCCAGAATCCCGTGCATCTCTTCCGTGACTCTGAGCCGCTGCCCGACATCGTGCTGCTGCGCCTGCGGTCGGACTACAAGGAGGTCGACGTCGGACCGGCCGACGTTCTCCTCCTCGTCGAGGTCGCCGACAGCTCGCTCCGCTACGATCGCCTCGTGAAGCTTCGCCTCTATGCCCGGGCCGGGATCCCCGAGGTCTGGATCGTCGACGTGGCCGGAGGCCGTGTCGAGGTCTACCGGCGCCCCGCCGAGCGGCGGTACGAGCAGGCCGAGCGTGTCGAGCGGGGTGGGCGCGTCTCGCCAGCGGTGTTCCCCGACGTCGCCATCGCCGTCGACGAGATCCTGTAGGCCCCGTGAAGATCGGCCTGATCGGACTGCCGAAGTCCGGCAAGACGACGCTGTTCAACCTGCTCACGGGCTCGAGCGTCCAGACGGCGCGCTTCGACACCGGGCGCGCCGAGCTCCACGCCGGGGTCGCCAGAGTCCCGGACCCGCGTGTGGACCGGCTCTCGGCGCTCTTCAAGCCGAAGAAGACGACCTACGCGACGTTCGAGGTGGTGGACCTCGCCGGCATCTCGAAAGGTGAGCGCGGGGGGCTCGAGACGAAGGAGTTCAGGAACGCGGACGCGCTTCTGCACGTGGTGCGCGCATTCCCGGACGAGGTTGCCGGCGCGCCCGATCCCCGGCGCGACATCGTCGAGCTCGAGACCGAGCTGATTCTGGCCGACTTGGAGGTGGTGGACCGGAGGCTCGAGCGCCTGGAGGCGTCGCTCGGCAAGCAGCGGAAGGAGACGGAGGCGAAGGAGCAGGAGATCCTTCGCCGGCTGAAGGCGGCGCTCGAGTCCGAGACTCCGCTGCGGGCGGTCCCGCTGACCCCCGACGAGACGAAGGCGACCCGCGGCTTCAACTTCCTCTCCGAGAAGCCGATCCTCCACTGCCTGAACCTCGACGAGAAGGCCGTCGCCGAGGCTCCGCGGCTGGCGGAGGCGTTTGGGCTCGAGGCGGTGGCGGCTCGGCCGAAGACCAGGCTCGGCTGGGTGTCGGCCGTGATCGAGACCGAAGTCGCCCAGCTCGCGGGGCAAGAGCAGCAGGCGTTCCTGGCCGATCTCGGCCTCAAGGAGCCTGCGATCAATAGGGTTCTAAGTGACTGTTTTGCCTTGCTCGGGTTGATCTCGTTCTTCACGCTCGGCGAGGACGAGGTCCGCGCCTGGCCGGTCCCGGCGGGCACGAGGGCCCAGGACGCGGCCGGAGCCGTCCACTCGGACATGGCCCGGGGCTTCATCCGGGCCGAGGTCAACAGCTACGAGGAGCTTCTCGCCGTCGACGGCTCGTTCGCCGAGCTCAGAGCGCGCGGCCAGCTGAGGCTCGAGGGCAAGGACTACATCGTGAAGGACGGCGAGGTCTGCCACATCAGGTTCAACGTCGCGAAGTAGCCGCGCCTAGCCGGCGACGCCGGGGATCTTCTTCAGCGGGCCGCCGAGCGCTTGCACGACCGCCGCGACGTTCGCGTCGGGCGTGTTCGTCGGGAGCACGCAGCCCGGACCCACGATGAGCCCGAGCCCCCGCGTCTGGGCGATCGCGTCCTGCGCCTCCGCCACGGCCTCGTCGGGAGTCCCGTCCCGCAGCGTCTTCCACTGATCGAGCCCGCCGAGGACGGCGCCGACCGTCATGGCCTTCACCG
>DATFVL010000227.1 GCA_035260325.1 Candidatus Methylomirabilota bacterium
GCGTGGGTGATCGTCCTCGTCCCGATCCTCGCCTTCTTCGTTCTGAAGGACGCCGAGGCCTTCGTCGGCGCGGTGACCGGGCTCGTCGTCGAGCCGCGCTACCGCCAGCGCTCGCTCCGGATCACCCAGGACCTCCATCACCTGCTCGGCGAGTACATGCGCGCGCTGGTTCTCCTGTCGCTGCTCACCTTCGTCGCCTGGTCCCTGGTCTTCCTGGTCGCGGGCGTCCCCTACCCGCTCATCCTGGCGGCCCTCGGCGGCGCGCTCGAGGTCATCCCGCTGGTCGGCCCGGTCGTCGCCGGCATCATCGTCGTCAGCGTCGCGATGTTCACGGGCTACGGCCACACGCTGGCGCTCGTGGTCTTCATCGTGGCATGGCGGCTCGTGCAGGACTACGTGTCGAGCCCGCTCGTGATGGGCCGTGGCATCGAGATCCATCCGGGCCTCGTCATCTTCGGCGTCATCGCGGGCGGCGAGCTCGCGGGGCCGGCCGGCATGTTCCTCTCCGTGCCGGTGATGGCGATGCTCCGGATCGTCTGGCACCACGCGCGGGACGCGCGGCGCACGCCCGACGACGCGGACGACGGCGGATGAGGCCGGACTTCACCTCGGCCGGCCGGCGCGCCGCCACGCGTCACCGAGGGACCACAAGGAGAGGACGAGCAGCGCGCACAGGGGCGCGATCAGCGCCGCGGAGGGCCGGGCCAGCGCGCGGAGGTCAGTCGGCGCGGCGCGTCCGAGAAGCCAGGTGAGGAGGAGCCCCGCCGCCAGGAAGGCGACCCCCTTCACGGGCTCGCGATTGTAGAGCTGCCCGAGGCCGGGGAAGATTCCCGAGAGGACGAGCGCGACGGTCTTCCGGCGGCGCGCGTCGGTCCCGCTCATTCGGCGTCCGCGCGGCCCATCGCGGGCGAGCTTATGCCGCCGCGCCCGCGGTTGGCAAGAATGATCGATCGGCGGCTCCGATCGCGCTACACTGCGCGGCACCGGAGGTGGCCATGCGCGTACTGGTGACCGGAGCGGCCAGTGGGATCGGGCGGGCGACGTGTCTGCGCTTGGCGCGCGACGCGCGGGAGCGGGGCGGGACGGCGAAAGTAGCGGCCCTCGACATCGGCCCGTCGCCCGGGCTCGACAGTCTGGCCGAGGAGCTCAGGAAGCTCGACGCCGAGGCACTCGTCCTCCACGGCGACATGGGGAGCCCCGACGCGCCGGCGCGCGCGGTCCGTGAGGCGGCCGAGCGCTTCGGCAGCCTGGACGGCCTCGTGAGCAACGCCGGGATCAACCGGCCGGGGCCGCTCGTGGACTACGGGGTCGAGGACTGGGACCGCGTCTTCGCGGTCAACACGCGCGCGACCTGGCTCCTCGCCAAGGCGGCCCACGCGGTGCTCAAGGTCTCGCGCGGCGCGATCGTGGCCGTCGGCTCCATGTCCGGGAGCAACGCGCACGCGAACCTCGGCGCGTACGGGCCGAGCAAGGCGGCCGTCATCATGCTCGTCCGCGTGCTGGCGCAGGAATTCGGGCGGGACGGCATCCGGGTCAACGCGGTGTCGCCCGGCATGGTGCGCACCGGCATGACGGCCCGGGTCTACGCCGACCCGCGGGTCGCCGCCGAGCGCGATGCCCTCGTCCCGCTCGGGCGCGTCGCGACTCCGGAGGACATGGCCGACGTCATCGCGTTCCTGCTCGGCCCCGACGCCCGCTACGTCAACGGCCACGACCTCATCGTGGACGGTGGCGTCGCCGGAAACTTCCTCGGCCGCCTGCCGGGGACCGCGCAGATCACGCGTGGCTGAGCCCGGGGAGGCGCTCCCCATGAAGTTCGGCGTCTTCATGGAGGAGATGCGGCGCGGCTCGAGCCAGGTCGAGGCGTTCGCCGAGGCCTTCGCCCTGGTGGACGCCGCCGAGGCCTGGGGCGTGGACGGCGTGTGGCTGGGCGAGATGCACTTCAACCCGGCGCGCTCGGTGCTCTCCGCGCCCATGGCTGTCGCCGGCGCCATCGCCGCGCGCACGCGCCGCCTGCGGGTCGGGACCGCGGTCCAGCTCCTCCCGCTGAACAACCCCCTGCGCATCGCCGAGGAGGTCGCGACGCTGGACCACCTGAGCCAGGGGCGCTTCGACTTCGGGATCGGCCGCAGCGGCTCCCCGCGCGCCTACGACGTGTTCGGGGTTCCCTACGAGGAGAGTCAGGCGCGCTTCCAGGAGGCGCTGGCGATCATCCTCGAGGCGTGGAAGGGCGAGCCGTTCAGCTACCGCGGCGAGTTCTACCGCTTCGAGAACGCTACCGTCGCCCCGCGCCCGTATTCGCTCCCCCACCCGCCCCTCCGGATGGCCGCGACGACCGCCGAGACCTTTCCTCAGGTCGGGCGCCTCGGACTCCCGATCTTCGTCGGGGTGCGCCTCATGGACACCGTCGAGCTCGCCCCGCATGTGCGGGCGTATCGCCGCGCGTGGCGTGAGGCGGGTCACCCGGGCGAGCCGAGCATCCACCTGCGCATCCCGGTCTACGCGGGGACGACGGAGGCGGGAGCGCTGGATGAGCCGCGCGAGAGCATCATGTACTACTTCGCGCGCCAGGCCGAGCTCGCCCGCTCGGCGGTGGGGCGCGCCGGCACCGGCCCCGCCGAGCAGCGGCAGGCCCGGGCCGACCAGCTCGCGGGCCTATCGTACGACGAGATCCTTCGCGGCAAGGTGGTGTTCGGCACCGCGGCCCGGCTGATCGATCGCCTCGGTGAGCTGCGCGAGGAGCTCGGCTTGAATGGTATCGTGGCGGAGCTGAACCCCGGCGGGCTCATCCCGGCCGAGCTGGAGCGGCGGAGCCTGCACGTCCTCACCCATCAGGTGATGCCGGCGTTCACGTAGGAGGGACCATGGCCAAGAAGATTCTCTTCGTCGGCGCCGGCGCCATCGGAAGCTACCTCGGCGCGTTCCTGTCGCGCGCCGGCCACGACGTGACGCTGGTCGATCCCTGGGCCGACCAGGTCGAGGCCATCCGCCAGCGCGGCCTCTCCGTCACCGGGCCCCACGAGCCGTTCGAGGCCCGGCCCGCGGCGGTCCACCTCCACGAGGCGAACCGCCTCCCGCGCGACTACGAGATCGCCTTCGTCGCCATGAAGGTCTACGACACGGCGTGGGCGGCCCAGCTCGCCCTCCGGCACCTCGGCCCCGACGGCTACGTCGTCGCCGCGGAGAACTGCTGGCCCGACCCGGTGGTGGCGGGCGTCGTGGGCGCCTCGCGCGCCGTGGGGCTCGTCATGTCCAAGATCGGCGTCGCGCTGTGGAAGCCGGGACAGGTCGAGCGCGGCATCGAGATGGGGCAAAGCAAGGGGCACGACGTCTTCCGGGCCGGCGAGCACGACGGGCGGGTCACGCCGCGCGTCACGGAGCTCGCGCAGATGCTCTCGGTGATCGACGGCGCCCAGGCCACGGAGAACCTCTGGGGCGAGCGCTGGGCCAAGCTCTGCGCGAACGCGATGGGCAATCCCGTCCAGGCCATGTCCGGGCTCGGCTCGCTCGAGATCGCGTCGAGCGAGGTCGGCCGCACCATCACGATCCACCTCGCGTCGGAGTCGGCGCGGGTCGGGCGGGCGCTCGGCTACCGCGTGCCCAAGTTCAACGGCGCCGCGGCCGAGGACTGGGCGGGCGCGGACCGGCGCCCGACCTGGGAGGCGCTCGACAAGATGCTGACACCGACCGCCGCGACACGGCGCAACTGGCGCGCGTCGATGGCCCAGGACGTCGCCAAGGGCCGGCCCACGGAGATCGATTACATGAACGGCCACGTGGTGGCCCAGGGCCGGGAGCGCTCCGTGCCCACGCCGGTGTCGTCGGCCGTGGTCGAGGTCGTGCACGAGGTCGAGACGCGGACGCGCAAGCCCGAGCCCGGGAACATCGAGCTCGCCCTCCGGAGCGCGGGGCTCTAGCGGCATTGGGGCACGACTACGAAGTGCTCGTGGTGAAAGGGCTCTGGGGGCACAGGAGCCCCTGAGCGGGAGGCTCGGCATGGGAGCGAACGACAAGCTCACGGTCCTCAGCCCGGTCGGCTTCGCGCCGAAGGTGACCACGAAGGATCTGGCGCGGCGCCTCGACTCGCTCGACGGCAAGACCGTCTACTTGGTGGACTGCCGCTTCGACGACTCCGACGTGTTCCTCACGCAGATGCAGGCGTGGTTCGCCGAGCACATGCCGGCCGTGCGGACCGTCGTGAAGCCGATCTCGAGCGTCTACCTCAAGGACGACCCGGCGACGTGGGAGGAGATCCGGGCCAAGGGGCACGCCGCGATCGTCGGCGTCGGCCACTGAAGCACCTGCGCGCCGGCGGTCGCCGCGCACGCGATGACGATCGAGGCCGGGTACGGCGTCCCCACCGTCGCCCTGCACACCGACAAGTTCGACCGCGTGGTCCGGTCGGTGGCGACCGTGAACGGGATGCCGGGCCTCCGGCAGGTCTTCGTCCCCCAACCCGTCATGGGAAAGTCCGCCCGCGAGCTCCGTGCTTACGTGGACGGCGCCGACCCGCTCACGGGCCGTCCCGTCATGCAGGAGGTCGTCGAGGGGCTCACGCGTCCGTTCGACGACGCGGAGCTCGCGTCGGCGGAGTTCGACCGCTCCACGCCGCGGCTCTGCCCGCCCGACACCGAGGAGAACCTCCACCGGCTCTTCCTCGAGAGCCACTGGACGGACTGTCTGCCGATCGTGCTGCCGACCGAGGCGCGGGTGGCGGCGATGCTCGACGGGACGCGCCGCAAGGCCGACGAGGTGGTCGGGCATATGCGGCCGACCCACTTCCGCGAGCCCTGGGAATACACGGTGGAGAAGGTCGCCGTGAACGCGGTGATGGCGGGCGCGAGGCCCGAGTACTTCCCCGTGATCCTCGCCCTCGCCGCGACGGGGGTGAGCGCGCGCGGGAGCACGACCAGCTCCATGGCGGCCATGGCCGTCGTGAACGGACCGGTGCGCCGTGAGATCGGGATGAACGCGGGGACGGGCGCCCTGGCCCCCTACAACCACGCGAATGCGACGATCGGCCGGGCCTACGGGCTCCTCTCGCAGAACCTCCAGGGCGGCTCGGTGCCGGGGCTCACCTACATGGGCTCGATGGGCAACAACTACGCCTACAACAGCGTCACCTTCGCGGAGAACGAGGAGCGGAGCCCGTGGGAGCCGTTCCACGCCGGCCACGGCTTCCGCCCGACCGACAGCGCGGTGAGCGTCTTCTCGGGCTGCCGCTCCACCGCCTTCACGCTCGGGCTCCGCGAGCGGCACTGGCGCGAGCACGTCGGCAACATGCTCCGCGGCATGGATCCGCACATTCCGCCCGTGCTCCTGCTGGATCCGATCACGGCGCGGCAGTTCATCGACCGCGGCGGGTTCCGGCAGAAGGCCGCGCTCCTCGACTGGCTGTACGACGCCGCGCGGATGCCGGCGGACCAGTACTGGGACTACCAGCTCATCCAGAACTACATCTATCCGCGGGCGACGTCCGGCGAGGAACCGTGGGCGTCCAAGCTCAGGGCCGCCCCCGACGAGTCGATCCCGATGTTCCGCCGCGAGGACATCCACGTCGTGGTCGTCGGCGGGGAGACGAACGGGTACTGGCGCATCATGGGTGCGACGTACCAGACGACGGTGTCGGTGGACGAGTGGCGCTAGGCCGCGCCGGCCGGCGCGTCACGGAGGGGCAGGCATGACCACGAAACGGCGCCGCGCCCCGCTCGCGGCGGGTCTGGTGTGCGCGCTGCTCGCCGGCGCTCTCGTTGGAGACGCCGGCGCGCAGGCGAAGCCCGAGGGTGAGATGCGCTGGGCGCTCTACGTGACGGTGCCGCCGCTCTGGTTCGACCCGGCGGAGGTGATGGGGGTCATCACGCCCTTCTGGGTGCTCTACGCGCTCCACGACGCCCTCGTGAAGCCGATGCCGGGCAACCTCATGGCGCCGAGCCTGGCGGAGTCGTGGACGGTGAGCGCGGACCAGCGGGTGTACGAGTTCAAGCTGCGCGAGGGCGTGAAGTTCCACAACGGCGATCCCTTCACCGCCGAGGACGTGAAGTTCAGCTTCTATCGCGCCAAGGGCGGCAAGATCCTCCGCGAGAAGGTCCAGGAGGTCACGGTCGTCGGGCCCCATCGGGTGCGCTTCCTGCTCCACGAGCCCTGGCCCGACTTCCTGACCTTCTACGGGACCCTGGCGACGGCGGCGGGCTGGGTCGTGCCCAAGAGCTACATCGAGAAGGTCGGCGACGACGGCTTCAAGAAGCACCCCATCGGCCTCGGGCCCTACAAGTTTGTGAGCAGCACGCCCGGCATCGAGCTGGTCATGGAGGCGTACGAGGGCTACTGGCGCAAGGTGCCCCACGTGAAGCGGCTGGTCTACAAGAGCGTGCCCGAGGGCACCACGCGGCTGGCCATGCTGAAGCGGGGAGAGGTCGACCTCGCCTATTTGCTCGATGCTCCGCAGGCCCTGGAGGTCAAACGGGATCCCACGCTCAAGCTCGCGTTCTCGGGAGGGATCGGGACGTTCTTCCTGGACTTCTTCGACCAGTGGGATCCGAAGTCGCCCTGGGCCGACAAGCGGGTGCGTCAGGCCGCGAGCTACGCCCTCGATCGGCGGGCCATCAGCGAGGCGGAGACGCTGGGAGCCTCGAAGCCCGCGGGCAACATCGTCCCCCGCACGTTCGAGTTCGCGCTGCCGCTCGAGCCCGATCGCTACGATCCCGTGAGGGCGAAGCAGCTCCTGGCGGAGGCCGGCTATCCCAACGGCTTCGACGCCGGGGATCTGCACGCCTATCCGCCCTACAACTCGATGACGGAGGCGGTCGGCAACGACCTTGGTGCCGTTGGCATCAAGACGAGGATGCGGACGATGGAGCGCGCCGCGTTCTTCTCCGCGTGGGCGACGAAGAAGCTCAAGGGCGTGTGCATGTGCGTCCTCGCGCTGTACGGCAACGCCGCCTCGCGGATGGCGGAGTGGGTGCCGAGCAGCGGCATCTACGCCTACGGCGGCTACCCCGACGTGGACGCGCTGTACAAGCAGCAGGCGCGGGAGACCGACCGGAAGAAGCGCGAGGCGCTGCTGCACCAGATCCAGCAGATCCTCCACGAGCGGGTGAGGTTCGCGCCCATCTGGGACTACACGTGGCCGAGCGGCGTCGGGCCGCGGGTCGAGGAGCCTGCGCTCATGCTGATCGACCCCTACCCGTGGTCCGCGCCGCTGGAGGACGTACGGCTCAAGCGGAAGTGAGCGTCGAGAAGTTCGCCGTCGGCCAATCCGCGCGGCGCCTGGAGGATCGGCACCTCCTCCAGGGCCTCGGCCGCTATTCCGACGACGTGAGCCTCCCGCGCCAGGCGTACGCCGCGGTCGTGCGCTCGCCCCACGCCCACGCGCTGCTCCGTCGAGTGGACGGGGCGGCCGCCCTGGCGGTGCCCGGCGTCCTCGCCGTGCTCACGGGAGCCGACCTCGCTGCCGACGGCCTTGGGAATCTCCCGACCGACTCGTCGCGCAAGCGGCGCGACGGCACTCCCGCGTTCTCGACGCCCCGCCCCGCGCTCGCGAGAGAGCGCGTCCGCCACGCCGGCGACCCCGTGGCGCTCGTCGTCGCCGAGACGCCCGGCGCGGCCGCCGACGCGGCCGAGCTCGTCGCCGTCCGCTACGAGCCGCTGCCGGCGGTGGCGGCGACCGTGGAGGCGGCGCGGCCCGGGGCGCCGGCGGTGTGGGGCGAGGCGCCCGACAACGTCGCCTTCGTCTGGGAGGCGGGCAATCGCGACGCGGTCGCGCGGGCGTTCGAGGGCGCCGCCCACGTCACGCGGCTCGATTTCGTCGTCACGCGCGTGACCGCGGCCCCGCTCGAGCCCCGCGCCGCCGTCGGCGAGTACGACCGGCGCACCGGGCGCTACACGCTCCACACCGGCATCCAGGCGCCGCACGGTCTCCGCACGCTCCTCGCCGAGCAAGTCTTCCGCGTGCCCCAGAGCCGCCTGCGCGTGGTGACCGGCGAGGTCGGCGGCAGCTTCGGCATGCGGAGCGGCGTGTACCCGGAGCACGTGCTGGTGCTCTGGGCGGCGAAGCGGCTCGGGCGGCCCGTGAAGTGGACGTCCTCGCGGCGCGAGGGCTTCGTCAGCGACGAGCACGGCCGCGACAACGTCTCGACCGCCGAGCTGGCCCTCGACGCCGGCGGGAAGTTCCTGGCGCTGCGCGTGGCCATCACGCTCAACATCGGCGCCTACCTCACGCCGCGGAGCGCAGGGCCGGGCACCAACAACGTCGGCGGCGTGGCCGGCGTGTACACGACGCCCGCCATCCACGTGGCGACCACGGGCGTCTACACGAACACGACGCCGACCGGACCGTACCGCGGCGCCGGACGCCCCGAGGCCACCTACGCCATCGAGCGCGTCATCGACGTGGCCGCGCGCGAGCTTGGCCAGGACCCGGTCGAGCTGCGCCGGAAGAACCTCATCCCCGCCTCCGCGATGCCGTTCAAGACGGGGCTCGTCTTCACGTACGACTGCGGCGACTTCGCGCGCGGCCTCGACATGGCGCTCGGGCTCGCCGACCACGCAGGATTCGAGAAGCGGCGGGCCGAGGCGCGGCAGCGCGGGCGGCTCCGCGGCCTCGGGATCGCCAACCCCATCGAGGTCGCCGGCGGGCCCTACACGGCCGTCAATCCCGACACGGCCGCATTGCGGGTCAACCCCGACGGCTCGGTCTCGCTCTTCACCGGCTCCACGTCGATGGGGCAGGGCAACGAGACAGCGTTCGCCCAGATCGTGAGCGACCGGCTCGGCGTGCCGCCCGAGCGCATCCAGGTGTTCTGGGGCGACAGCGACGCGCTCGGCGCCGGGCGCGGCAACGGCGGCTCGGGCGCCCTCACCGTCGGCGGTTCCGCCGTCGCCCGCGCGACCGAGAAGGTAATCGAGCGCGGCCGCCGGATCGCCGCGCGCCTGCTCGAGGCCGCGCCCGAGGACATCGTCCTGCGCGACGGGCGTTTCACCGTGACGGGAACCGACCGCGGCGTGACGTTCGCGGCCGTCGCGCGCGCGGCCTACCAGCCGCGGCAGCTGCCCGCCGGCATGGAGCCCGGCTTCAGCGAGACCGCGGCGTTCACGCCGCCCGCCGTCACCTTCCCGAACGGCAGCCACGTGTGCGAGGTCGAGATCGACCCCGAGACCGGCGCCGTGCGCGTCGTGCGCTACACGGTCGTCGACGACGTGGGGCGGATGGTGAACCCCATGCTCGTGAAGGGCCAGATCCACGGCGGCGTGGCCCAGGGCCTCGGCCAGGGGCTCTTCGAGGTCCTCGCGTACGATCGCGCAACGGGCCAGCTCCTGACCGGCACCTTCATGGACTACGCGCTGCCGCGCGCCGACGACGTGCCCGGCCTCGACGTCGACGCCCACGAGGTGCCGACGCAGGTCAACCCGCTCGGCGCCAAGGGCGTGGGCGAGGCGGGGACCGTCGGCGCGCTGCCGGCGCTCCTCAACGCGG
>DATFVL010000228.1 GCA_035260325.1 Candidatus Methylomirabilota bacterium
CCCGCAAGAGGCGGGCGACCAGCCGCCGGTCGAAGGCGCTCCCGAGCCGGTCGTCGAACTCGCGGTCGCGGCCCGGCTCAGGCACGCGCGATCTCCTCCTCGAGCTGCTGGATCCGCCAGAGCCGTGCGTAGAGCCCGCCCGCGCCGAGGAGCTCCGCGTGGCGGCCGGCCTCCACCACGCGTCCCGCGTCGAGGACGACGATCCGGTCGGCCGCCTGGGCCGCGCGGAGCCGGTGGGTCATGAGCAGCATCGTGCGCCCGGCCGCGAACCGCCGGAGGGCGGCGACGATCTCCTCCTCCTTCGCCGCGTCCACGGACGCGAAGACGTCGTCGAGGACGAGCAGCGGCGGCCCGGCCGCGAGCGCCCGGGCGAGCGCGACGCGCTGGCGCTGGCCGCCCGACAGCGTGAGACCGCGCTCGCCGACGACCGTCGCGTAGCCCGCCGGAAACCGCTCGATCTCCGCCGCGACGCCGGCCGCCGCGGCGGCGGCGCGCACGCGCGGGGCGTCCACGCCGTCCCGGCCGAGGGCGATGTTCGCGTCGAGCGCGCGCGAGAAGAGGAATCCCTCTTGAGGCACGTAGCCGAGCCGCGCGCGGAGATCGTCGAGCGCCAGCGCCGTCACGTCGTGGCCGTCCACGAAGACCGTCCCCGGCGGCGGCCCCCAGAGCCGCGCGAGCACGAGCCCCAGCGTGGACTTGCCGGCGCCCGTGGGCCCCACGACGGCGACCGTCTCGCCGGCGCCGACCTCGAAGCTCACGTCGCGCAGCGCCGGCTCCCGGCCCTCGTACGCGAACGTCAGGCCCGCGAACCGGATGGACTCCGCGCCACGGGACGAGAACCCGGTTAAATCAATCGGACTTGGAGATACGGAGCCCTCGGGCTCCTTTCTCGGGCCACCCTCGGTCTGAACCGACCTCGCGGACCCCGCTACAACGGTCGGGGACAACGTCGCCGCGCGAATGATCTCTTCGATACGCTCGTGAGACGTCAGGCCGCGGCGCACGATCGACAGCGTCCAGCCCAGCGCGATCGTGGGCCACGTGAGGTACGCGAGGTAGCCGTTGAACGCGACGAGCGCGCCGAGCGAGAGCCGTCCGTCCACGACCGCCTTGCCGCCCGCCCAGAGGACGACGAGGGTCCCGACGCCGGCGACGAGCCCCATCAGCGGCGCGACCGACGACTGCGTCCGGGCCAGCGCGAGGCTCCGGTGGAGGTGTTCCCGGTTCTCGCGGTCGAACTCCGCGCCGGCGCGGGGCTCGAGCGCGTACGCGCGGACCACCGCCATCCCCGCAACGTACTCCTGCACCTTGGCCGACAGGACGCCGAGCTGCTCCTGCGCCGCCTGGGCGCGCTCGTTGACGACGCCGTTGAAACGCTTCGCGAGCAGCACGAGCGCGGGGTACGGCGCCAGCGCCCAGAGGGTGAGCCACGGGTCCGCCGCGAGCATGGCGGCGAGCGCGCCGACGAACGCGAACGCGGTGCCGACGGCGCTCACGGCGCCGAAGCCCACGAGCGAGCGCACGGCCGCGACGTCGCTCGACGCGCGCGACATGAGCTCGCCCGTCGGGTGCGCCGCGAAGAACTTCGGCGGGAACGTCTGGAGGCTCGCGTAGAGGTCGTTCCGCAGGTCGTACTCGATCCGCTGGCCGCCGCCGATGATCGCGAAGCGCGAGCCGAGCCGCGCGACGCCGTTGGTCAGGGCGAAGAGCACGATGAGCCCGACGTAGCCGCCCAGCCGGGCCGGGTCGGCGTCGGCCCGCAGCGTGTCGATCGCCCGCTGCACCGTGAACGGAATGGCGAGCGACGCGAGCGTCGCCGCGGCGAGGCAGAGGACGCCGAGCGCGTAGCGGGCGCGGTAGCGCGCGAGGCGCCCCCAGAGGGCGCGGGCCGGTGGCGTCAGCCGAGCCCCCCCGCGGCGTGCGGCAGGAGCGCCGCGTACACCGCGGCGACGGTCGGCACCGGGACGCCGAGCCGCTCGCCGAGCCGCACCGCGTGGCCGTGGAGGGCGTCGAGCTCGAGGCGCCGGCCCTGCAGCAGATCCTCGGCCAGCGAGGCGCGGCTGGCGGGCGCGATCCCGGTCGCGAACTTCATGGTCTGGTCCACGACGTCGGCGGCGAGCCCGGCCTTCGCCGCGGTGCCGAGCGCCGCGACCTCCTCGACGATCCGCCGGAACATCGCCCACGTCTCGGGCGTGTCGCGGACGACGCCGATCGGGCAGCGCGTGAGCGCGGTCATGCCGCCCACGGCGCAGATCAGGATGTACTTCTCCCAGAGCGCGCGGCGGATGCCCGTGGTCAGCTCGACCGGGACCCGGGCCGCCTCGAACACGGCGAGGAGCCGCTCGGCGCGCGCGCTCCGCCGCCCGTCGAGCTCGCCGAAGATGATCCGGCCGGCGAAGCGGTGCGCGATCACGCCCGGACGCTCGATGCCGGCGAAGACCTGCGCGACCCCGCCCACCGCGTGGCCGGCGCCGAGGATCGCGTCGATCCGCTCCTCGTTGTCCACGCCGTTCTGGAGCGAGAGGACCGCGGTCTCGGGGAGGACGACGGGACGGAGCGCGGCCGCCGCCCGCTCGGTGTCGAACGACTTCACGCAGAAGAGGACCGCGTCGGCCGGCGCGAGCCCCGTGAGGTCCTCCACGGCCGGCGCTCTGACGACGCTGTCGCCCTCCACCGCGGAGCGCACGCTGAGCCCGTCGCGCCGGATCGCCTCGAGGTGCGCGCCGCGCGCGACCAGCGTCACCGTCTCGCCGGCCCGCGCGAGCTTCGCGCCGAAGAAGCCGCCGACGCCGCCCGTCCCCATGACGACGATGTGCATGCCACGTATGATACATTGCGCTGCGACATGCCACGGCCCGAACGGCGCGTGCCGACCTCCGCCGCGCGGCGCCTCGCTCGGTTCCTCGTCGGCCTCCGACCGGAAGACGTGCCGCCGCCGGTCACCGCGCGGGCGGCGCTGCTTGCCCTCGACACGCTCGGCAGCTGCCTCGCCTCCACCCGCTATGACTTCGGCCGGGCGGTGCGCGAGACCGCCGAGCGCCTGGGCGGCCCGCCCGAGAGCCTCCTGATCGGCGGCAAGGGACGGGTCGCCGCGGCCAACGCCGCGCTCGCGAACGCGACCCTCGCTCACGGGCTCGACTTCGACGACACGCGCGAGGACGCGATCGTCCACACGGGCTCGGTGGCCGTCACGACCGCCCTCGCGGTCGGCGAGGCGCGCGGCGCCTCGGGACGCGCCACGCTCGCCGCGCTGATCGCCGGCGTCGAGGTGATGTGCCGCATCGGCCTCGCCGTTCCCGGGAAGTTCCACGCCCGCCACTACCATCCGACCTCGCTCACGGGCTCCTTCGCCGCGGCCGCCGTCGCCGGGAAGCTCCACGGCCTCGGGGAGGACGCGCTGGTCCACGCCTTCGGCATCTGCGGGAGCCAGGCCGGTGGCATCATCGAATATCTCGCCGACGGCTCGTGGACCAAGCGCCTGCACCCGGGCTGGGCGGCTCACGCAGGCATCGTCGCCGCGCTGCTCGCGCAGTCGGGCTTCACGGGGCCGGAGACGGTCTTCGAGGGCGAGCACGGCTTCTATCAGGCCTTCGCCGGCGGCCACGACGTGGCGCGGCTCGACGCGCTCCTCGACAGCCTCGGCCGTACGTGGGAGCTCGAGCGGCTCACGTTCAAGCCCTACCCGTGCGGCTCGATCGCCCACCCCTACATGGACTGCGCGCTCCGCCTCCGCGAGCGGTACCGGCTGGCGCCCGCCGAGATCGCCAAGGGACGCGCGGGGCTCGCCGAGTTCGAGGACGAGGCGGTACGCGATCCCGCGGTGCTCGCCGTCGCGTCGCGCGTCGGCTACGAGATCGACCCGACGATCGATTACCCGCGGCAGTTTGTCGGCCACGTCCGGATCCGCACGGGCGACGGGCGCCTGCTCGAAGAGCGCCAGGACCACCCGCGCGGCGGCGCCGACGATCCGATGACGCGCGAGGAGCTCGAGGCGAAGTTCCGCGGCAACGCCGGCCTCGTCGTGCCGGACGAACAGGGGTCGCGGGTGATCCGCGCCGTCCACGCGCTGGCCGCGGCGGCGAGCCTCCACGGCCTCGTCGAGTCGCTGACACCCTGAGGGAGCGAATCATGACGAAGCCTTCGCTGGTCTCGAGCCTGCTGGCGGCGGCGCTCGTCCTCGCCGCCGTTCCCTCCGCAGCCCAGGACGCCCGCGTCGAGGCCGCCCGGACGGAGGGCAAGGTCGTCTGGTACACCTCGCTCGCGCTCCCGAGCGCCGAGAAGGTGGCCAAGCTCTTCGAGGCGGCCTACCCGGGGATCAAGGTCGAGGTGCACCGGACCGGATCCCAGCGCATCCTCCAGCGCGTGATGCAGGAGCTCCAGGCGGGCCTCAAGATCGTCGACGTGATCCACACCTCGGACGCCGGTCACTTCGTCCTGCTCAAGGAGAAGAAGCTCCTGGCCAAGTACACGCCGCCGGGCGTGGACCGCTTCCCTGCGGGATTCAAGGACGCCGACGGCTACTACTACGGTCTCCGCGCCACGGTCAACGTCATCGCCTACAACACGAAGCTCGTGTCCGCCGCCGACGCGCCGAAGACGTGGAAGGACCTCCTCGACCCGAGGTGGAAGAGCAAGCTCGTCACCGCGCACCCCGGCTACAGCGGCGTCATCGCGACCCACGTGCTGGCGCTCGTCCACCTCCACGGCTGGGAGTACTTCAAGCAGCTCGCGCAGAACCGGCTCATGCTCGTGCAGTCGGCGGTGGATCCCGCGGGCGTCGTCGCGTCGGGCGAACGGGTGGTCGCGGCCAACGGGGGCGACTACTACTACTATCAGATGAAGAAGAAGGGAAACCCGATCGAGGTCGTCTATCCGAAGGAAGGCGTGCCGCTCGTCGTCTCGCCGACCGCGATCGCCGCCTTCGCGCCGCATCCGAACGCCGCCAGGCTCTTCACCGACTTCACGTTCACGCGCGAGCTGCAGCAGGTCATGGCGGACAGCGAGGGCCTCTACACCGGGCACCCCGAGGTGAAGTACCCAACCGACAAGCCGACGCTCTCCGAGCTCAAGCTCCTCTCCGTGGACCCCGAGGAGCTGGAGAAGCGCAACGAGGAGATCAAGAAGCGCTTCGTGGAGTTCTTCGGGGCGTAGCGTGCTGGGGTCCCCGGTGCCCGTGTGATGAAGCCGTTTCGTTTCGGCGTGAACGTTCGGAAGGCGGGGTCGCGCGCCGAATGGGCCGAGACGGCGCGAAGGATCGAGGACCTCGGCTACGCTGTGCTGAGCGTGCCGGATCACCCCGCCGATATCCTTTCGCCGATACCGGCGTTGGTCGGTGCCGCCGGCGCGACGAAAACGCTCCGGGTGGGCACGAACGTGCTCAACAATGACTTTCGGCACCCGGTGCTCGTTGCGCGCGAAGCCGCGACGGTGGATCTCCTGACCGACGGCAGGCTCGAGCTCGGCGTGGGGGCCGGACACATGCAGTCCGAGTACGACCAGGCAGGAGTGCATTTCGATCCGGCCGAGACCAGAATCGAGCGGCTGGCGGAGGCGATCGCCATCATCAAAGGCCTGCTCAACGGTGAAGAGGTCACGTTCGCGGGGCGCCACTATCGGGTGACGGGCCACCGGATCTATCCGCTTCCCGTTCAACGCCCTCACCCGCCCATGCTCATCGGCGGGAACGCCCGGCGACTCCTGAGCCTCGCGGCGGAGGAAGCCGACATCGTCGGCCTGACGGGGATCATCTTCCGTCGCGGCGGAGTGGAGAAGGATCTCTCTGGCTGGAGGGTGAAGTCCGTCGACGAGCGGGTGCAGCTCGTGAGAGACGTGGCCGGAGACCGATTCGGGCACCTGGAGCTCAACGCCCTGGTGCAACGGGTCATCGTGACGGACGATCGTCGCGCGGCGAGCGAAGAGCTGGCGAAGCTCTGGACGCAGTTGAATCCCGAAGAGATTCTCCAGAGTCCCTACGTGCTCATCGGGACCATCGATCAGCTCATCGAGCAACTCCTGGCTCGCCGAGCGCGCTGGGGCATCTCGTATTATGTGATCTTCGAGCCCTACATGGATGCGTTCGCGCCGGTCGTCGCGCGCCTCGCCGGCAGATAGCCCCATGGCACCTTCACCGATGCCGGCGAGGCGTGTCGAGACGGCGACTCTCACGGCAGGACTCGCGTCACGCTTCCGGGGCATCGACCGCTCGCTGCCCGTCTGGGTCGGGGCGGCGCTGGCGCTGCTCTTCCTGATGGCGCTGCCCCTCGGCTGGCTCGCCTCGCTGAGCGTGAGCGCCGAGGGCGGTGCAACGCTCGCCCACTACCGGCAGGTGTTCGCCGACCCGGCGCTCCAGAGGGCGCTGTGGAACACCGTGGTGCTCGCCTTCTGGGTCGGGCTCGCCTCGATCGCCATCGGGGCGCCGCTCGCGTGGCTGACCGCGCGCACCGACGTGCCGGGCAAGACACTGATCCGGGGCCTCGTCCTGGCCTCCTTCGTCACGCCGCCGTTTCTCGGCGCCTTCGCCTGGGTCATGCTCGCCGGCCCCAACGCCGGCCTGCTCAACAAGGTCTACCGCGCCGTGACCGGCGCGGGCGATCCCCTCGTCGACATCTTCAGCATGCCGGGCCTCGTCTTCGTCGTGACGATCTACACCTTTCCGTACGTCTACATCATGGTCGCCAACACGCTCGGGCTGATCGCCTCCGATCTCGAGGAAGCGGCGGCGATCCTCGGCGCGGGGCGGCTCGTGGTGGCGTGGACGGTGACGCTGCCGCTCGTCCTGCCCGCCCTCGCGAGCGGGTTCATCCTCGCGGTGCTCCAGGCGCTCGCGCTCTTCGGCTCGCCCGCCATTCTGGCGATGCCCGCCGGCTTCCACACGATCACGACCCAGATCTGGACCTTCTTCCAGTTCCCGCCGAAGACCGAGATGGCAGCGGCCTTCTCGATGCCGCTGCTGCTCGCCACCGCGCTGCTCCTGCTCGTGCAGAAACGGCTGCTCGGGCGGCGCGGCTACGCGGCGATCGGCGGCAAGGGCGGGCAGCGGCGGACGATCGCCCTCGGCCCCTGGCGCTGGCCGGCGTTCGCGGCGTGCCTGGTCGTGATGGCCTGCGCGATCTTCCTGCCGTACGGCGTCCTCGCCAAGGCCGCCTTCTCGCGCGCGTGGGCCCAGCCGCTCAGCTGGGACAACCTCACGCTCGCGAACTTCTCCTTCACCTTCTTCGAGTACAGCGCGACCCAGGCGGCGATCGTCAACACGCTCGAGCTCGGCGTGCTGACCGCCTGCGTGGGCGCGGCGCTCGTCGCGCTCCTGTCCTACGTCACCAACCGCCGGCTCGTCGTCGGCCATCAGGTCATCGCGTTCCTCGTGCTGGCGCCCGTGGTGATCCCCGGCGTGGTGCTCGCCGTCGGGCTCTTCATCGCCTACACGCGCCCGCCCCTCGTGCTCTACGGCACGCTCTGGATCCTGTTCGTCGCGTACCTGACCAAGGAGATGCCCATCGGCTACGCGCAGGCGGACGCGACGTTCCGCGCCATCCCGACGGACCTGGAGGACGCGGGGCGGATCCTGGGGGGCGGGCGGCTCCGCATCCTGCGCGACATCACGGTGCCGCTGGCCAAGAGCGGCGTCATCGCCGCGTGGTGCTTCATCTTCATCGGCGTCATCCGGGAGCTCTCGGCCTCGATCATCCTGTTCACGCCGAACACGAAGGTCATGTCGGTGGTGATCTTCGACCTCAAGGAGGAAGGCCAGTTCGGCGCGATCGCCGTGCTGGGCCTCGTCATGCTGGCGCTCACGTTCGGCACCGTGGCCCTCGTCCAGGCCGTCCTCGGTCGCGACGTGCTGGGGGCCCGCGAGTGAGGCGACGATGCCCGGCGTGACGATCAAGGGCCTGACGAAGCGCTACGGCGACGTGGCCGCCGTCGAGGGGCTCGACCTCCGGGTCGAGCCCGGCGAGCTGGTCGCGCTCCTCGGGCCGTCGGGGTGCGGCAAGACGACCACGCTCCGCCTGGTCGCGGGGTTCCTCCGGCCCGAGGCCGGCGGGATCTGGGTGGGCGAGCGCTGCCTCTCCTCGCCGGCGTCGGTGGTCCCGCCCGAGCGACGGCGGATGGCGATGATCTTCCAGAGCTACGCCCTCTGGCCCCACATGACCGTGGCTCAGAACGTCGCCTACGGGCTCCGCTTCAAAGCGGGCGTGCCAAGGGCCGACCGCGAGGCCCGCGCGCGCGAGATGCTGAGGGTCGTCCAGCTCGCCGGCTACGAATCACGCTACCCGGGCGAGCTCTCGGGCGGCCAGCAGCAGCGCGTCGCGGTGGCGCGGGCACTGGTCGTCGAGCCCGAGATCCTCCTGCTCGACGAGCCCCTGAGCAACCTCGACGCCAATCTACGTGAGGAAATGCGCTTCGAGATCCGCCGGCTCCACGAGACCTTCGCCATCACCACCCTCTACGTCACCCACGACCAGGCCGAGGCGATGGTGATCTCGGATCGCGTGGCGATCCTGCACCGGGGGCGCGTCGTCCAGGTCGGGAGCGCCGAGGACCTCTTCCAGCGCCCGCGGACGCGCTTCGTCGCCGAGTTCATCGGCAAGACCAACCTCGTCGACGCGACGGCGGCGGAGCCGGGGGTGGTGTCGCGCGGGACGTTGCGGCTCCGAGTCGCGGGCTCGGGTTCGCGGCCCGGCGCTCAGGTCGTCGTCTCGATCCGCCCTCACGAGATCGAGCTCGTGGCGCCCGGCGGCGCCGCGCCGGCCGGGCTGAACGTTCTCGCGGGCACGGTGCAGCGGGTCAGCTACCTCGGCGACACGGTGGACTATCAGGTGCGCGTGAGTGGAAGCGACGTGGCGCTCCGCGTGACGGCGCCTCCGCCCGCGCCCTTCGCCCCCGGCGCGAGCGTGACGCTGGCCGTGGCGCCCGAGGCGTGCGTGCTGCTGGCGCAGGGCGACGAGGCCGACCTCTAGAAAAGCGACGGGATCAAAAACACTGTGGGACGGACGCCGGAACCTCGTGATATGACTGGGTCCTCGTCGAACGGCGCCGTCGGGTCAGAAGCAAAAGTAATCGGCCCCAAAGGAAGGCTGATGCGCAAGGCCAATCGCACGACCCTGGGCGAGGGAGAATCCCGACGGGACTCGCTAAACGGGCCTATCGCGAGCTATTGAACGGTGAGAAGCACGAACCCAACGACCTCCAAAGAACGAGAGCCAGATGGCTAGGCGAAATGGGCGAGGAGGGCGCGCTGGAGCGTGCCCGCTGCATCTTCGCCGCCGACCCGAGGCTGAAGCCATAACGCGTTCCTGCATCCTCAAGGCCGGAGGCCCCCGCAGCCGGAATCGACCGGCCGTCAGGGCGAAATCCTACAAAAGGTCAGCGAAGTCCGAGACCGAGAGGCCAGCCTTCCGGAGCAGCGCGCGCAGGAGTCCACGTCCGATCTCAGGATGGAGCGGCACTGTCAGGACGACCGAAGACCCGGGCTTGGTGAGTGTGACGTGACTACCCCGCTGTCGATCCTGCGTCCAGCCCGCTCGCTCGAAGGCTCGGATAACCTCCGCGCCTGAGCAGTGCGGGAGTCGGCTCACACCACCTCGACCTCGACCTCTCTGACCTCAATCGCGAGCGGTAGGCCACGCGCGCGACGGGTCTCGAGGCTTGCGCGAATCGCTTCGCGGATCGCCTCAAGAGCTTCGGCCTCCGTCCGGCCTTGGGTGACGCAGCCAGAGAGCGCGGGGCACTCAGCCACGATCCATCCATCCTCGTCATGCTCGAGCGTCACCACGAAGGTCTGTGCGTGCGTCATCATTCCCCTCCCACGCGCTCCTGTTCGAGTTGTCGCTTGACCTCCTGGTCAAGCCACGCCTGGAGCTTGACGTCATCCGATGGCTCGATCGCACGAGTCGGAATCTGTCTGGCGCCGAGCTCTCTGATCAGCTGAAGATTTCTCGCCGAGTCGGCACGCATCACCTCGCGCTCGGCGTCAGGGATCTGTTGCAGCACTGACGACGGACACCCCCAGGAGGAGGTGCGGATCCGCGGAGGTGCGAGCCTCTCCCCGCGCCGAGACTTCTGGAGCCATTTCACCGCGGTCTCCGCACTCAGCGCGACCGGGGGACCGATCAGAAGCTCTACGGCCGTCTTGAGAAGGTCGAGGCTCGGCACGCTCAGTTCGCCGTTGATCGAGCCACGGGTGTACCCGGGGACCTTCCCATCGGCCTCCCGCATCACGGACACGATTGCCTCGAACGCCCGCCGGACCTCGGCTTGTCGGGACCGCTTACGCTCATGCAGGTCGAGGTTCCGACGCGCCAGTTGTCGCACGTCCTGTTTTTCCCAGTACCCCAGGCTCTCGTACGTTATCTCCTCCCATGATCGATTGCCGCGGGCCTGCGCCAACTTCTCGTCCGCCCGGCCCGTGCGCAGATCCCGCACGCGGACATCCGCCGACCGGGCGACCCGCTCCGCGGCTGCTGCATCCAACAGAGCTGCGATCGGCGGCCCGCCCTCGGTCGGCAGAAGTCCCGACGCGCTGAAGAGCCGACGCTCGCGAGGCACAGCGAACTCACGCGAATCCGCCTCCGTCTTAATCCGCTCAACGATCTGCGCTGCCTTCGCCGCGTCACCGAAATTCCTCCGCGCAAGCCGCGCCAAACGTCGCTCGCATTCAGCCCGCCCCTCGATGGCGCTCTGAAGGCTTCTGGCCATGTCTTTCAGGGATTTAGCCCGCGACACGAAATTCCCCTTTGTCAACACAGTCTAGCATGGCGGAGTCTAGACGCGAATGGAGCGGACGTTGTGGCGCGACGAATCGAGCTTGAGTACGAAGGAGGCGCACTGTATGGCATTCGTTTACTTTCTCAGAAGCGGTAATCAGAACATCTTCAAGATCGGCCGATCGCGTACTCGATGGAGACTGGCGGATCGGGTGCCGTGACGATGGATGGGACATTCGAGAAAGGTCAAGCGAGCCGGTCGGTACACGTTTCACAACGAGGTCACTGCGATTCGGGTGGCCTGACATGGAGACCACCATGGACGAGCCAAGAGGGAGAGCACGGAAGTTCGCCACACGGTACCCGAGGGCGGCTGTCGGTCTGCGCTGGATCGCGAAGGCCGTTTTCTACGTGGTCGCTGCGTACGTCCTCATCTGGATTGCGTTCGGCCAAGACCCCCCGCAGCTCGTTCAGGTGCGCGAAGACGTCATCGGGGCGATCGGCGCGATACTCTTAGTGCTCTGGCAACTCCCCGGTTACATGTGGATCGCGTTCGTGATCGTCGTGCCGTTGTTTCTCATCGTCCAAGAGTTGGGGCATATCTGCTCGCACCTGGCCTCGCTCAACAGCTCCGTTGGAGCGTACCTCGAAGCGCGCAGGCGCGATGGACTACCAGAAGAATAAAGGCGACGAAGCAGCGCGCCCAGGAGGACAGCCCAATGATGCGACCCCTACGAAGCGCCTCACTGCTCGTCGCGTTCTACCTGCTCACCTCGGATGCGACGGCCACCGCCGAGTGCGGGCGCTGTGGACTAAACATGCTTGTTGACGGTCAGCGGGAATGCAACCAATGAGTGCCGTTTTCCCTAAACAGTGGTCAGACTGGCTTGACCAACACATCTGGCCGCAAATTCACAGTATGATGATCGACGACGCCTATTTCAAACTGATGGGCAAAGCTCGAGAACTCACCGGGGAGTTCAACGGGCCTATTGCAGGACTCATTGAGGTTGGGTATGTCACGTGTCAGACGCTCGCCATTCGCAGACTGTGTGATGATCGAAGAGACGTGATTTCACTTCGGCGATTGCTCATGGAAGCCAAGGCAAACGGCCTCGTTCCGCAGGGTCAAATTGATCAGCTCTTACGTAAGCTGGACTCCTGTGACCATATTCGTGGTCTAGTGAACGACTACCTGGCCCACACCGCGAATCCTCTGCGGAGGCCAATTGTCAGCGAGTGGGAATTGCAGGTGGGTCATCTGACTAAAGCGCAGAAGGCAATTTGTGAGACTGCCATTACACTCGATCGCGATCTATTACAGCGGAAACACTATGTCGCCCTCATTCCTGTACCGCAATTCGACATCATGCAAGAGTTCAAGCATTGGGTGCCAGATACGGGCGTCGAGAAGCTGTGGGAATTCTGGCACACTCACAATGATGCGGTGAATGCTTGGATTTCTGCGCTCAAGTAGCTGCTACAAGGGAGGCAGACTGTCGAAGGAGGAGCAGAAGTGACCGACAAAGAGAAGCAGCTTAAGCGTCTTTGCGACGACAACCACCTGCTTCGCGTTGCGACGTGGCACATAGAGCAAATCGAGCGCACACCCGGCAATGGTCCCCAGTCGGCGACGTTGCGGGCGGACCATGCGGCGTGGTGACTGTGTTCGCGGCGGCTACCATAGAGGAGAGACTGAACACCTTCATCGCCTCCCCGCTGCTGTTCATGACAGAGAAAGGACCTCGCCGATTCCTCGCGGAGCTGGCGACTACGAGGCTAGCGCTACGAATGCCCGACAAGATTAAGTTCCTCCGTGATCGCGTTGTGGCACTAAACGACAACCCGATACTTGCGAAGGTCCGAGACCTTTCTACTCGTCGTAACCGCATTCTGCACATCTCGCCCGAGTACGAGGAGGACGAGAACGAGCAGCCCCGATTGTCAAGGAAACGCGCCCTCCCCCTTCCGCCGCTTGAACAGGCTAAGGCGGACCGGGAGACGGCGTGCGAGTTTCTGAAGCTGATGTTCGACGTGATTCCGTATGAGCCGTGGCCGCCGCCTGCCTTCGAGACCTGAGAGTGAACGTCATCGCCAAACACCGTCGACCCACGCGGGCCGAAGGAAAAGTGAGCGATCACCCCGTGTTGCCGACCACGAAGCACCGGATTGTGGCCGCGCTAATGTTCGGATGGGTCGTCTGGATACAAGCATGGAAGGGTGACTTCAATGACTTGAAGCGTCCGAGGTGAATGACTGGGAACGAGTGGACAGCGTCTACCCGACGCTCGTCGAGTGTGAGAGGGCACTTGCTTGCAGGCGGACGTCGTCGAGTTCGCTCTCAAGCAGCGAGACCCTGACGCGAAAAGACACGTGCCTGTTTTAGTCGTGCCGAATTTTCTTGAGCCAAGCGAGACGGAGTCCGTTGAAAAGCATCGCGAAAACGCGACCATGACCAAACACGGGTTCGAATCCCGCAAGGCTGTCGCCGGCGGAGCGTCGACCCCGAGCACCGTGTCCTCGCATCGCTGAAGGCTCGCGGCCGATTCTCGCCGGCGGTTACAGCTCCCACGGCGGGTCGATCGCGATCGGCAGATCGAGGACCGTTGGCCCGTCGGCGGAGAGCGCCCGGGCAATCGCGGCGCCGAGCGCGTCCACGCCCTCCACGCGCTCGCCGCGGGCACCGAACGCCTGGGCGAGCGCCGGGAAGTCCGGGTTCGCCAGGTCGGCCTCGCCCCAGCGCCCGTGGAAGAGCGTCTCCTGGAGCCACTTGATCGCGCCGTAGCGGCCGTCGTTCATGACGAGGAACACGACGGGCAGCCGG
>DATFVL010000229.1 GCA_035260325.1 Candidatus Methylomirabilota bacterium
GTCCTGGGCGCCGCGCTCGTGTTCCCCTTCATCGGGCCCCTGACGCACGCGGTCGCCGCGACGGCCGACGGGCCCGCGCGCCAGATCGCGAACGCCCACACGCTCTTCAACATCGGGATCAGCCTGGTCTTCCTGCCCTTCATGCCGTGGGCGGCCCGCGCGATCGAGGCGCTCGTGCCCGACGACCAGCAGGGCGACAGTCCGTTCCGCGTCCGCTACCTCGACGAGCGCTCCGCGGACCAGCCCGCGCTGGCCCTCGGGCAGGCGACGCGCGAGGCCCTGCGCATGGCCGACGTGGTGCAGGGGATGCTGCGCGACGTGCCCGTGGTCTTCGCGAGCGACAATCAGGAGCTGCTCGAGGACGTCGAGCGGCGCGACGACCAGGTGGACTTCCTCGAGCGCGAGATCAAGCTCTTCCTGACGCGCCTCGGACGCGACGCGATGGGAACCGAGCTGTCGCGCAAGGAGATCGCCCTCATCTCGTTCATCGGCAACCTCGAGAACATCGGCGACATCATCGACAAGAACCTGATGGAGCTCGGGCGCAAGAAGCTCTACCAGGGCCGGCACTTCTCCGACGCCGGCTGGGCGGAGATCCAGGAGTTCCACGCGCTCGTCGCGAAGAACCTCGAGCGCACCATCGCCGCCTTCGCCGCGGGCGACCGGACCCTGGCGCAGGAGGTGCTCGACCAGCGGCCGCTCATCCGCCAGCGCGAGCGCGACCTGCGCGAGCTGCACATCGGACGGCTCCGCGCGGGCCTGGCCGAGTCCATCGAGACGTCCGAGATCCATCTCGACGTCCTGACGAACCTCAAGCGGATCAGCTCCCACGTGTCGGCGCTCGCGATCTCGATCCTGGAGGAGGTCTGAGCCCATGAAGAAGATCGAGGCGGTCATCAAGCCGTTCAAGCTCGACGACGTCAAGGAGGCGCTGACGGAGATCGGGGTCATCGGCATGACGGTGACGGAGGTGCGCGGGTTCGGTCGCCAGAAGGGCCACACCGAGCTCTACCGCGGCTCCGAGTACACGGTGGACTTCCTGCCCAAGGTGAAGATCGAGGTCGTGGTCGCCGACCACATGGTGGACAAGGTCGTCTCGACCATCGCCGGCGCGGCGAAGACGGGCTCGATCGGCGACGGCAAGGTGTTCGTGCTGCCCATGAGCGAGTCCATCCGCATCCGGACCGGGGAGAAGGGCGAGTCGGCCGTGTGAACCCCGCGCGGCGCGACTTCCGCCGGCTCGGGTTCGCCGACCCGTCCGCGGCGCGGCGCAACTTCGAGAGCCTCGCGCCGACGCCGCGGGACGCCGAGCTGCTCGCGCGGGCCTGGCCGCGGCTCGCGGCCGAGCTCGCCGCGTCGCCCGACCCGGACATGGCGCTCAACAACCTCGAGCGCCACGCGGCCGCCGTCGACCGGTCCGTCCTCTTCGCGACGCTGGCCGAGCACCCCGGCGCGGCCGCCCTCCTCGCGCGGGTCGGCGGGGCGAGCCAGTTCCTCGCCGACGCGCTCCGCCGGCGGCCGTCGAACCTCGCCTGGCTGCTCGAGCCGGCGACGATGCGCGTGTGGCTCCCGGAGGACCTCGCCGCCGACCTCGCGCTGGCGCTCGCCCCCTTCGAGGGGCGCGCGGCGCGGTTGAACGCGCTCCGCCGCTTCAAGTACCGCCACCTCCTCCGGATCGGCGCCCGCGACCTCCTGGGCGACGCCGACCTCGCCGCGACGACCGAGGAGCTCGCGCGCCTGGCCGACGCCTGTCTCGCCGAGGCGCTCCGCATGGCCGACGCCGCGGCGCGCGCCGAGCACGGCGCGCCGCTCGACGCCGCCGGCGCCGAGACGGGGCTCGCGGTGATCGCGATGGGCAAGCTCGGCGGCGAGGAGCTCAACTACTCCTCCGACATCGACCTCATGTTCGTGTACGGCGCCGACGGCGAGACCGCGGGCGGGCCCGGCGGGCCCGTCGCCGCCGGCGAGTACTTCGCGCGCGTCGCGAAGGGGCTCGTCGCCATCCTCGAGGAGGTCACCGACGAGGGGTACGCCTTCCGCGTGGACCTCCGGCTCCGGCCCGAGGGGCGGATGGGCGCGATCATCCTCTCGCTCGACGGCTATCGCACGTACTACGCGGAGCGCGCCGAGCTGTGGGAGCGTCAGGCGCTCGTCAAGGCGCGCATCGCAGCGGGCGCCGCGGGCGTCGGCGCGCGTTTCATGGCGCTCGCGCGCGAGGTCGTCTTCCGGCCGGGGCGCGACGCGCGCGTCGTCCCCGCGATCCGCGCGATGAAGCGCGCGATCGACCGCGGGCTCCGGGCGAAGGGCGCCGAGGCGACCAACGTCAAGCTCGGGCGCGGCGGGATCCGCGAGATCGAGTTCCTCGTGCAGGCGCTCCAGCTCCTCTACGCGGGCGACGACCCGTGGCTCGCCGAGCGCAACACGCTGAAGGCGATCTTCCGCCTCACCGAGCGGGGCTACCTGGCGCCCGCGCTCGGCCGGACGCTCTCCGACGCCCTCGTGCACCTCCGCACCGTCGAGCATCGCCTGCAGATCCTCCACGAGTTCCAGACCCACACGCTGCCGGCGTCGGCCGACGAGCTCGGCCGCCTGGCCCGGCGCGTCGGCTTCGAGGGGTCGCCGGCTCGCGCCGCGCGGCGCTTCGTCGCGCACCACCGCGCGGTCCGCGCCGCGGTCCACCGCGCGTTCAGGGAGTTCTTCGCCGAGCGCGCCCCGCGGCCGCGCGCCCGCGTGAAGCTGCCGAGCGTGATGGCGCTCAGGGCCACGGGGTTCGCCGACCCCGACCGCGCGCGCTACAACCTCCAGCTGATCCTCGAGGGGCGCCCGCTCGTGCCCTACGCCGGGCAGCTCCGCCAGGCGCTCGAGCGCCTCTACCCGGCGCTCCTCGACGCCCTCTGGAAGAGCCCCGACCCGGACGAGGCGCTGAACCAGTTCGAGCGCTTCCTCTCCGCCGCGGGCCCGCGCACGGGCCTCATCGAGCTGCTCGCGACGCGCCCCGAGCTCCTCGGCGGGCTCGTGCGGGTGTGCGCGGGCGGCGACGTCCTCACGCAGCTCCTGATCGCCCAGCCCGAGCTCCTGGCCTCGCTCGCCGCGCCCGAGCGGCTCCTCACGCCGAAGCGCGACGCCGCGTACCGGGCGGCGCTGGCGGCCGTCTTCGCGCCCGCGCAGGCGCCCGGCGAGCGGCGCGACGCGCTCCGCCGGGTCAAGCAGGCCGAGGAGCTGGCGATCGTCTGGCGCCACCTGCTCGGCGTGACGACGCTCGAGGGCTACGCGCGCGAGATGACGGCGCTCGCCGAGGCCGTGCTCGCCGCGGGCTTCATCCTCACGCTCGAGCCGCTCGTCGAGCGCCACGGCGTGCCACGCGACGCCGCCGGGCGCTTCGTCCCGGCCGTCGTCGTCGGCCTGGGCAAGCTCGGCGGGCGCGAGCTCGTCACGGGCGGGGACCTCGATATCTTCGTGGTCTTCGGCGAGGACGGCACGACGGACGGCCCCGAGCCGATCGACGCCCACTGGTTCTACAGCCTCTCGGCCGAGCGGCTCGCCGGCACCCTCGGCGACATCACGGCGGCCGGCGTGGCGTTCCCCGTCGACCTCCGCCTCCGGCCCGGGAGCAAGGGGAGCGGCTTCGCGTCGAGCGCCGCCGCGCTCGAGCGGTACTATGGCGAGTACGGGGACCTCTGGGAGCGGCAAACGCTGACCCGGTCGCGGCTCCTCCTCGGGGACCGGGCCCTCGGGCGCCGGGTTCGCGCCGCGCTCCGGCGATTGGTGTACGGCGAGCCCCTGCCTCGAGCCTCACTCAAGGAGATCGCGGAGGTGCGCAAGCGCATGGAGGTCGAGCTCGGCAAGGAGACGCCCGGGCGCCGGCACGTCAAGTACGGGCGCGGCGGCCTCGTGGACGTCGAGTTCCTCGCGCAGGCGCTCCAGCTCGTCCACGGCGCGGAGCACCCGGAGGCGCGCGGCGCGTCGACGGCCGCGGCGCTCGCCGGCCTCGCGCGCGCGGGCGCGCTCGCGCCGGAGACGGCCGAGCGGCTCCTCGGCCATTACCGGTTCCTCCGGCGCGTGTCGGCCGCGCTGCGCCTCCTGGGCGCGCGTCCCACCGACACCCTCGACCTCGCCGGCCCGCTGCCGGCGCGCGTGGCGAGCGCCCTCGGGTTCCCGTCGCGCCGGGCCTTCCTCGACGCCTATCGTGAGCGCACCGAGGCCGTGCGCGCCGCGTACGACGCGCATTTGACATGAATCGCGTCAGGCGGAACAGAGGCGCATGAAAAAATTCTACGTCGTCGACGGCCACTCGCAGCTCTTCCGCGCCTACCACGCGGTCGGCTACCTGTCGACTTCGAAGGGCATCCCGACGCACGCGGTCCTGATCCTCAGCACGATGCTCTGGAAGCTCATCCGCGAGGAACAGCCCGACTACCTCGCGATCGCGTGGGACCCACCGGGCCCGACGTTTCGCGACGCGCTCTCGGCCGAGTACAAGGCGACGCGCGCGGCGATGCCCGACGACCTCGTCCGCCAGCTCCCGCACGTGAGGCGCCTCGTCGAGGCGCTCCGGATCCCGGGCGTCGAGGTCCCGGGCTTCGAGGCCGACGACGCCCTGGCGACGCTCGTCGCGCGCGCCCTCGCGCTGCCCGGCGTGGAGGTCGTCGTCGTGAGCGGGGACAAGGACCTCCTCCAGCTCGTCGGCCCGCGCGTCCGCGTGCTCTCGGTCTCCGGCCGCACAGGCGAGCCCGTGCTGTACGACGAGGCGAAGGTGCGCGAGCGGTGGGGCGTCGAGCCCGCGCAGATCACCGACGTCCTCGCGCTCATGGGCGACACGATCGACAACATCAAGGGCGTGCGCGGCGTCGGCGAGAAGACCGCCGTGAAGCTGATCGCCCAGTTCGGGTCGGTGGACCGCCTCTACGAGAATCTCACGCTCGTCGCGGGCAAGCTCCGCGAGACGCTCGCGGCCGGGCGCAAGGACGCGCTCCTCTCGCGCGAGCTCGCGACGCTGAACCGCGAGGTGCCGTTCGCCTTCGACCTCCCGGCGTTCCGCCGCGTCGAGCCCGACTGGGCAAAGCTCCGCGCTCTCTGGATGGAGCTCGAGTTCACGCGCCTGCTCCGCGAGATGCCCGCGCCGGCCCCCGTGGTGAGCGACGAGCCCGTCGCGACGCTCGCCGACCGCGCAGCGGCGGAGGCCTGGCTTGCGACGGTCCCCGCGGGCGCCCCGCTCGTCCTCGACTGGGCGGGGGAGGCGCGGCCGCCCGACCCCCGCGTGGACGGCGTCGCCGTCTTCCATCCCGCCGCGGGCGCGGCCGAGCTGCCGCCGGCCGAGGCGGCGGAGGCGCTCGCCGGGCGCGCGCTCGTCGTCCACGACGCGAAGCCCCTCGTCGAGGCCTGGCTCGCGCGCGGCGCCGAGCCCCCGGCGCTCGACGACAGCGCCGTCGCGGCGTACCTCCTCAACCCGGCGCGCTCGGCCTACCGGCTCGACGAGCTCTGCGTCGAGGCGTTCGGCGAGGGCCCGCCGGCGCTCCCGGCGGAGACCGCCGGGGCGAAGGACCTCGCCCGGGTCCTCGCGACCCGCGCCCGCTGGACGCACCGGTACTGGGAGCACGCGGCGGCCGAGCTCCGGGCGAAGGAGCTCTGGAAGGTCTACGAGGAGATCGAGCGCCCGCTCGTGCCGGTGCTGGCGCTCATGGAGCGGCACGGCATCCGCGTGGACCCCGCGCGGCTCGAGACCTTCGCGAAGGAGCTCGAGCGCGACCTCGACAACCTCACGCGCGAGATCTACCGGCTCGCGGGCGAGGAGTTCACGATCGCCTCGCCGAAGCAGCTCGCCCACATCCTCTTCGAGAAGCTCGAGCTCCCGGCGCTCCGGCGCACCAAGACGGGCTACTCGACGGACGCCGACGTCCTCGGCGACCTGGCGCTGCGCCACGAGCTGCCGGCCAAGATCCTCGAGCACCGGAGCCTCGCGAAGCTCAAGGGCACGTACGCCGACACGCTCCCCGGCCTCGTGAACCCGCGCACGGGGCGGATCCACACGACCTTCAACCAGCTCGTGGCGGCGACGGGCCGGCTCTCCTCCCAGGACCCGAACCTCATGAACATCCCGATCCGGACCGAGCTCGGCCGGCGGATCCGCGCGGCGTTCATCCCGGAGGAGGGCTGGCGCTTCGTCGCCGCGGACTACTCCCAGATCGAGCTGAGGATCCTCGCGCACCTGTCCGGCGAGCCCGCCATCATCGAGTCGTTCAGGCGCGGCGAGGACATCCACACGCGCACCGCCTCCGAGGTCTTCAAGGTGAAGCCGGAGGAGGTGACGTCGCTCCAGCGCACGATCGCCAAGAGCGCGAACTACGCGATCCTCTACGGCGTCTCCGCCTTCGGCCTCTCGCAGGCGACGAAGATCGACCAGAAGGAGGCGCAGCGCTACATCAGCGCCTACTTCGCCGCCCACCCGCGCGTGCGCGCCTTCATCGACCGGACGCTCGCCGAGGGGCGCGAGCGCGGCCACGTGACGACGCTCCTCGGCCGGCGCCGCTACCTGCCGGATCTCACCAGCGCCAACCCGGTGGCGCGCAACGCGGCCGAGCGGATGGCGATGAACGCGCCGGTCCAGGGGACCGCGAGCGACATGATCAAGATCGCCATGGTTCGGATGCAGGCGGCCCTGCGGTCGCGGAAGCTCCGCGCGCGGATGCTCCTCCAGGTCCACGACGAGCTCCTCTTCGAGGCGCCGCCCGACGAGGTCGCCGCCGTCGAGGCACTCGCCCGCGAGATCATGGAGTCGGCGCTGCCCCTCCAGGCCCCCGTCGTGGTGGACGTGAAGACGGGGAAGGACTGGGCCGAGGTGTGAGCCGGCGCTTCCTCCTCGTCGGCCTCACCGGTGGGATCGCGACGGGCAAGTCCAGCGTCTCCGACGCCCTCCGGCAGCTCGGGTGCGTGATCATCGACGCCGACGTGCTCGCGCGCGAGGTCGTGGAGCCCGGGGAGCCGGCGCACGCCGACGTCGTTCGGGAATTCGGACCCGGCGTGCAGCGGCCCGACGGCGCGCTCGACCGGAAGAAGCTCGGCGCGATCGTCTTCGCGGACCCCGACCAGCGCAAGCGCCTGGAGGCGCTCACCCACCCGCGGATCCGCGAGCGCTTCCAGCGGCGCCTCCAGGAGCTGGACGAGCGCGGCTTCGACGGCATCGTCGTCTTCGACGCGCCCGTGATGATCGAGAGCGGGAACTACAAGAACATGGACCGCCTCGTCGTCGTCGTCGCGGACGCCGCCACCCAGCGCGCGCGCGCCCTGGCGCGGGACGGCGACCGCCAGGACCTCGAGCGGCGGATCGCGAGCCAGATGCCCCTCGCGGACAAGGCCCGGCTCGCCGACTATGTCATCGACAACTCCGGCGACCGCGACCGGACGCTCGCCGAGGTCCGCCGGGTCCACGCGGCGCTCCTCGCCGACCTGCGGGCGCGCGTCGCGGGCTAGCCAGGGTCGAAGGCCCAGGGCTCCTTGGACAAGCGCCGCGCCCTCGGCCAGCATTTTCTCCGCGACGCGACGATCGCGCGCGCCGTCGTCGATCTGGTCGCGCCGACACCGAACGACCTCGTCGTGGAGATCGGGCCGGGCGAGGGGGCGCTCACGGGCGAGCTCGCGCGGCGCGCGGGGCACGTCGTCGCCCTCGAGATCGACCCGGCGCTCGTCGCGCGGCTGCGCGCGCGCTACCCGGAGGTCGAGGTCGTCCAGGCGGACGCGCGCCGCTGGGACTACGGGCGGCTCGCGGCGCCGGCCGGCGGCCGCGTCCTCGTCGTCGGGAATCTCCCCTACAGCGTGGGGAAGCCCATCCTCATGGCGCTCGTCGAGGCGCGCGCGGCGATCCGCGAGATGGCGCTGATGCTCCAGCGCGAGGTCGCCGAGCGCGTGGCGGCGCCGCCCGGCGGCAAGGTCTACGGGAGCCTCTCCGTGCTGACCCAGGTCCACTGCGACGCGCGCGTGGCGCTGCGCGTGCCCCCGGGCGCCTTCCGGCCGCCGCCGAAGGTGGAGTCGGCGGTCCTCCACCTCCGCGTGCTCGACGGCCCCCGCGTCGCGCTGGCCGACCTGCGGCGGTTCCAGGCGGTGGTCCGCGCCGCCTTCGCCCAGCGGCGGAAGATGCTCGCCAACGCCCTGGCCGCCGGTCTCGGCGTGTCGCTGGAGGCCGCCCGGCGCGCGGCCACCACCGCCGGGGTGGAGCCCGGCCGGCGGGCGGAGACGCTCACAATTCTTGAGTTCGCCGAGCTGACCCGGCAGCTATCATGAGGTGATGTCCAGGCGCTCCGTCCTGGCCCTCGCTCTCGTCGTCGTGAGCGTCGCCTCGCTCGCGACGGTGACGCGCCTCTACCTCCTCGCCGACGCGTCCGGGCCGCGGCTCGTTGCCGCGCCGGCGCCGCCGCCGTCGACGTTTCGCACCGCGTTCCCGACGACGACCCGGACCGTGCCGATCAAGCGGGGCGACAACCTCGTCGCCGCCCTCGCGCGCGAGGGGCTCGGCGCGCGCGCGGCCGCCGACGTCGCGGGGCGGCTCGCGCGGCAGGGTGCCCAGCTCCGGAAGCTCCGGTCGCGCGACGGGCTCGAGGTCACGCGGAACTTCCGCGGCGAGCCCATCGAGGTCCGCTACGCGCCGAGCCCGTGGCTCGCCTTCACCGCCGTCGCGCGGCGTGGGAGCTGGGAGGTCACGCGCGCGACGACCGAGCCGCGCGTGCGCGTCGAGGCGGTGCAGGGTCAGGTCCGCCGCTCGCTCTTCGAGGCGATGGACGCCGCGGGCGAGTCCGCGCCGCTCGTGCTGGCGATGGTCGAGATCTTCTCCTCCGAGTTCGACTTCACCGCGGACACGCGCCAGGGCGACCGCTTCCGCCTGCTGGTCGAGAAGCGCTACGCGGGCGACGCCTTCGTGGACTGCGGGCGCATCGTGGTGGCGCAGTACGTCTCGGCGGGGCGGACGCTCTCGGGCGTCGGGTTCGCGGCCGGCGGCGGGCGCTGGGCCTTCTATGACCCCGCGGGCCGGTCGCTGAAGAAGAGCTTCCTCAAGTCGCCCCTGGAGTTCACGCGCATCACGTCCGGCTTCACTTACGCGCGCCCGCACCCGATCCTCGGAGGCGTGCGCCCGCACCTCGCGATCGACTACGCGGCGCCGACGGGCACCGCCGTGCGCGCCGTGGCCGACGGCGTCGTCACCGCGGCCGGCTGGGACGGCGGCAATGGCATCTCGATCACGATCCGCCACCGCTCGGGCTACGCGACCATGTACAACCACCTCTCGAAGCTCGCCGCCGGCGTCCGCCGCGGCGCGCGCGTGAGCCAGCGGGACGTCATCGGCTACGTCGGCATGACGGGGCTCGCCACCGGGCCGCACCTCGACTACCGCGTCTCGAAGGACGGCCAGTTCGTGAACCCGATGAGCGAGAAGTTCATCCCGGGCGAGCCGCTCGCGGGCGCCGAGCGCGTGCGCTTCCTCGCCGATGCCCGGCAGGCGCTCGACCGGCTCGCCGACGCCGCGCCGTTCTAGGGCGACGGGCCTAGCGCGGCGAACAACCTCACCGCGGCTGCCCGCGCAGCCTTGACCTCGCCGCGAGTCTCGGGCCACCGTCGGTAGCCGGCGATATACGCACGCACCAGCGCGCGCTGACGTGGGCGCGCGATCTCTCGAGATTCCTTTTTGGCCCTGCGCATCTGTCCTCCACCCAGGTGAGAGTATGCCAGGAAACTTCGGCCGGACGCGGGCCGGGTGATACGATGAACCCACCGTCAGGAAAGGAGTTTTCGTGGAACCCTCGGTGCGCCTCATCCCCCTCGGCGGGCTCGGCGAGATCGGTCTCAACATGATGCTCGTCGAGAGCGGCGAGGACCTGATCGCCGTGGACTGCGGCCTCATGTTCCCCGACGACGAGCTCCCCGGCATCGACCACGTGATCCCCGACTTCACCTACGTGCGCGCCCGGCGCGACGGCTTCCGCGGGGTGCTCCTCACACACGGCCACGAGGACCACATCGGCGCCCTGCCCTATCTCCTGCGCGAGGCGCCGGTGCCCGTCTACGGCACGCCCCTGACGCTGGCGCTCGTCGGCGAGCGGCTGCGCGAGCACGGGCTCCTCGAGTCGGCGGACCTCCGGCCGATGCGGCCGCGCGACCGCTTCGACGTCGGCCCCTTCGGCGTCGAGCCGATCCGCGTGACGCACTCGATCGCGGACGGCATCGGGCTGGCGATCCAGACCCCGGTCGGCACGATCGTCCACACGGGCGACTTCAAGCTCGACCCGAGCCCGCTCGACGGCGAGGCGCCCGACTACCGGCGGTTCGCCGAGCTCGGCGAGCAGGAGGTCCTCGTCCTCTGCTCGGACTCGACGAACGTGGACCGGCCGGGCCACACGCCCTCGGAGACCGAGGTGGGCCAGGCGCTCGGCGAGCGCTTCGCGCGCGCGACGGGGCGCGTGGTCGTCGCCACCTTCGCCTCGCACATCCACCGGATCCAGCAGGTCCTGACGCTCGCCGCGCGCCACGGGCGCCATGCCGCGCTCCTCGGCATGAGCATGCAGAAGAACGTCGCGCTCGCCGCCGAGCTCGGCTACCTCCGCGTCCCCGAGGGCCTGCTGCTGCCGCTCGAGGAGCTGGCGGCGCTCCCGCCCGAGCGGCAGGTGATCGTCTCGACGGGGAGCCAGGGCGAGCCCAACTCGGCGCTGGCGCTCATGGCGGCCGGCGAGCACAAGTACGTGCAGGTGCTCCCCGGCGACCTCGTGATCATCTCGGCGCGCGTGATCCCCGGGAACGAGCGGACGATCGGTCGCGTCGTGAACGCGCTCTACCGGGCGGGCGCCGAGGTGCTCTACGAGGACAACGCGTTCGTCCACGTCTCCGGCCACGCGAGCCAGGAAGACCTGAAGATGATGCTGAACCTCACGCGTCCGCGCTACTTCATTCCGGTGCACGGCGAGTACCGGCACCTCCTCGGCCACGCCCGGCTCGCCCGGAGCCTCGGCCTCGGGCCCGACCGCGTCTTCCTCCTCGAGGACGGCACGGCGCTCGAGGTGACGAAGACGTCGGCGCGCGCCGTCGCCGGGTTCCCCGCGGGCCGGGTGCTCGTGGACGGCAAGTCGGTCGGCGACGTGGGCGCGGTGGTGCTCCGCGATCGCCAGCTCCTCGCCGAGGCCGGCTTCGTGATCGTCGCGGTCACGGTGGACCGGAAGGGCGGCGTCGTCGCCGGGCCCGAGATCGCCTCGCGCGGCTTCGTCTACGTCGAGGAGTCGAGGGAGCTCCTCGAGGAGCTGAAGCGCGCGGTGCTCGCGGCCCTCGCCGAGGGCGAGCCGGGCGCGGGCTTCGACCGCGAGGAGGCCGGCGCGCGCGTGCGCACGGCCGTCCGCCAGCTCATCAACCAGAGGTTCGGGCGCAAGCCCGTCGTGCTCCCGATGATCCTGGAAGCGTGATGGCGACGCTCGTCCAGACCGACGAGAAGCCCGAGCCCCGGCCCCGCCCGCGCCGGAAGAAGGGCGGCGAACGCTGGCTCGCCGAGCTGAAGGGCATCGTGGCGCTCGGGGGCGCGGGCTTCCTCCTCCTGGCGCTCGCGATGTTCGACCCGCGCATCCCGCCCGCCGAGCAGTCGAGCCCGGTCGGCCCCGTCGGCGTGTGGCTCGCCTGGGTCGGCTACCAGTCGTTCGGCCACGCGTGCTTCTTCTTTCCGCTGCTCCTGGGCGCGTGGGGAGCCTCGGCCTTCGTCCGGCCCCTCGTCACGCGCGGCTGGGTGCCCGTCGCCGGGCTCGCCATCCTGCTCGCGGCGGCGACCGGCCTCTTCGCCCATGCCGCCGACAAGGGCGGGATCGTCGGCCGCGCGCTCGCCTCCTGGCTCAGCGCCGGCGTCGGGACCGCGGGCACGTGGCTCGTGCTCGCCGTCGCCGTGCCCGTCGGCGTCCTCTGCGTGACGCGCGTCTCCTACGCGGCGCGCGCGCGCGTCCTCTCCATGCGGCTCATGCACCTCCGCCGGGCGCAGCCCCCGCGCGCGCGGGGCGCGGCGGCGCCCGCGCTCATGCCCATCGCGCGCGCGGCGGCGATCGCGGGCGAGGCGCCCGACGTGGTCAGGCCGCCGGTCGTGGTCGAGCCGTCGAAACCGCGCGGCAGGCTCGCCGAGCAGGGGCTCGCCTGGCAGGAGACGTTCGACTTCGGCAGGGGCGGCGCGGAGGCGTTCCAGCTGCCGCCCGTCGGCCTCCTGAAGGTGCCGCCCGCGTCGGAGCTCCGGCGGACGCGCGAGGAGCTCCAGGACAACGCCGAGACGATCCGCCGGCGGCTCCAGGAGTTCGAGGTCGAGGGGCGCATCGTGCAGGTGAGCCCGGGCCCGATCATCACCTCGTACGAGTTCGAGCCCGCGCCCGGCATCAAGGTGAGCCAGGTCGTGAACCTCGGCGACGATCTGTCGCTCGCGCTGAAGTCGGCCTCGGTGCGGATCGTCGGGCCCATCCCCGGGCGCGGCACGGTCGCGATCGAGGTCCCCAACGACGAGGCCGGCATGGTCTACCTCCGCGAGATCTTCGTCTCGGCGGAGTTCGCCGAGTCGAAGGGCCGCCTGCCGCTGGCGCTCGGCAAGGACGTGATGGGGCTGCCCGTGGTCGGCGACCTCGTCGCGATGCCGCACCTCCTGATCGCCGGCGCGACGGGCAGCGGCAAGTCGGTCGGGCTCAACGCGATGATCCTCTCGATCCTCTACAAGGCGACGCCCGCCGACGTGCGCTTCCTCCTCATCGACCCGAAGCGCCTCGAGCTCAGCGTGTACGAGAGCATCCCGCATCTCCTGGCGCCCGTGGTCACCGACGCCAAGGAGGCCGCCGCGCGCCTGCGCTGGATCGTCGGCAAGATGGACGAGCGCTACAAGGCGCTCCAGGGCAAGCAGGTGCGGAGCATCGAGGCCTACAACAAGGCGGTCGCCGTCGAGGAGCGGCTGCCCTACTGGATCGTCGTCGTGGACGAGCTCGCCGACCTCATGATGGTCTCGGCGGGCGAAGTCCAGACATCACTGGTGCGCCTCGCGCAGATCGCGCGCGCGGTCGGCATCCACCTGATCATCGCGACCCAGCGTCCGTCCGTGGACGTCGTGACGGGTCTCATCAAAGCGAACTTTCCGACGAGAGTTGCCTTTCAGGTCGCGTCGAAAGTCGACTCCAGGACCGTGCTTGACGGTAACGGGGCAGAACAGCTCCTCGGCCGCGGCGATATGATCTTCGTCCCGCCGGGGGCGAACAAGCAGATGCGCGTGCACGGCGCGTGGGTGTCCGACGAGGAGGTGCGCGCGGTGTGCGACTTCCTCCGGAGGCAGGGCACGGCCGTCTACGAGGAGGTCGTGCTCGCCACCGAAGACGAGGTCATGGAAGGTGCCGCCGCCGAGCGCGACGACCTCTACTGGGACGCCGTGCACCTCGTCATCGGTCAGCGTCAGGCGTCCATCTCGTTCCTCCAGCGCCGGATGCGCCTCGGCTACCCGAAGGCCGCGCGCTTCATCGACATGATGGAGCAGGACCGGATCATCGGTCCCGGCGACGGCGCCAAGCCCCGCGAGCTCCTCGTCGGGCCGGAGTACCTCGCCAAGCGCGGGAAGTAGCGCGAGGGAACGGCGGGTGCTTCTCGTCTTCCTCGTCCTTGGCCTCCTCGCTACGCCGCTCGCCTCCGAGGCGCAGCAGGCGGCGAGGGTGCACCGGATCGGCACATCAGCATGCGTTCGGGACCCACCGACAACGTGGCTCTCCATGGGTTCCGGCGGGGGTTGCGCGAGCTCGGCTACCTGGAGGGGCGGGACGTCGTGCTCGAGATCCGATACGCGGGCGCAGGAACCAAGACGCTCTCGGACCTGGCGGCGGAGCTGGCCGTCTCAAGGTCGACGTCATCGTCGCCTCGAGCGGGCTCGCGGCGGGCGCC